>JBDTWZ010000151.1:0-7781 GCA_040006435.1 Acidobacteriota bacterium | reverse complement strand
CGAGATTTCGTCTGAAGTCGCAGATAGCTCAAGGTCGTTGATCCTCGATCAGGTCAAATACGGCGTGGCGGTCAGGATGGCGGTTCTATATCTGGCAACGGGTGGGAGCATGACGAGTAGTTAGAATCTTTTCGTGTTCTTTCGTGTGGGTTCGTGGTTCCAGGGCAATGCTGAAGACTGGGACCACGAACCCACACGAAGAAACACGAACTACGAACTACGAACTTATAGTTGTCTATGAAACTTCTTATCGCAAACGGCCACCTTATCGATCCGGCCGCCCCGGAAAATACGGGAATGTCGATTCTCATCGAGGATGGACGCGTAGCCGCATGGCTGAGGCCAAACGAGAAACCGCCCGAGGGTTGCGAAGTGTTCGACGCAGCCGGTCTGATGGTCGCGCCCGGCTTCATAGACATGCACGTGCATCTTCGCGAGCCGGGTCAGGAGCACAAGGAGACGATCGCGACAGGTTGCTCGGCGGCTGTCGCCGGCGGCTGGACGAGTGTATGTCCGATGCCGAACACGTCACCGGTCAACGACAACGCCGCGATCACACGCTACATGATCGAGCAGGCCGAGCGAGCCGGATTAGCCAACGTATTTCCTGTCGGAGCAATAACCAAATCATCCGATGGCGGCGAACTTGCGGAAATGGGTGAAATGAAATCAGCCGGAGCCGTCGCCGTGTCGGATGATGGGCGGCCCGTGCCCAGCGCGGGGATCATGCGACGAGCCATGCAGTACGCAAAAGATTTCGATCTGCCGGTGGTCGATCATTGCGAAGACAAATCTCTTTCTTCCGGCGGCGTAATGCACGAAGGAAAGCTTTCACTGCTGCTTGGCTTGAAAGGAATGCCGGCTCTTGCTGAAGAGATCGACGTCGTTCGCGACATTATTCTCGCGCGCGAGACCGGAGCCCATATTCATATCGCACATGTTTCGACCGCGGGGGCGATCGAGGCCGTTCGTCGCGCAAAAAACGAGGGTATAAGCGTCACTTGCGAAGTCACGCCGCACCACTTCACGCTGACCGACAGACTCGTCGAGGGATACGACACGAACACGAAGATGTCGCCGCCGCTTCGAAGCGAGGAACATCTCGAAGCGATACTCGAAGGATTGTGTGACGGAACAATCGATGCGATCGCGACCGATCACGCCCCTCACCACGCAGACGAAAAAGCGCTTGAATACGACCGGGCACCGTTTGGTATCACGGGCTTGGAAACAGCTCTCGGCCTCGCGTTCAACGAGCTGGTCCATAAAGGCGTGATCGATCTCTCGCGCCTCGTCGAGCTTTGCTCCACCAATCCCGCGAAGATCTTTCGTTTGAAAGAAAGAGGAACTCTAAAGCCGGGCTCGATCGCCGACGTCACGATAATCGATCCCGAACGGAAGTGGACGTACAAGAACAGTGAGTCGCGTTCTAAATCTCGCAACACGCCATTCGATGGGTGGGACTTTCATGGAGGGGCGGTTGCCACGTTTGTCAGCGGCCGCTTAGTGCACCGTAACTGATCCGGCGGCGGGGGTTTTGGAATGGGAATACGGTGTTGGATTTTCCGCGGTTAGGGATGTCGATATTAAAAATAACAAGAGGAAATAATTGATGGAATGGCTGGCTGATCCTCAGCTTTGGATCGCATTCGCGACCCTTACACTGCTCGAGCTGGTGCTCGGCATCGACAACGTAATTTTTATCTCGATACTTTCCGGTAAGCTGCCGCCCGAGAAGCAGGCGAGCGCCCGCTACATCGGCTTGGGTCTTGCTCTCGGTATTCGAATCCTTCTCCTACTATCGCTTTCGTGGATCATCGGGTTGAAAGACCCTTTGTTCACGGTGCTCGGAACCGCGTTGTCGGGCAAGGACCTCGTCCTCCTTATCGGTGGTCTGTTTCTGATCGGCAAAAGCACGCACGAGATTCACGGCAGCCTAGAGGGGGAGGAAGGCTCCGGCTCAAAGAGAACATACGCCAGCTATGCAAGCGTGATAATTCAAATCGTTTTGCTGGATATTGTTTTCTCCCTCGACTCGGTGATAACCGCGGTCGGAATGATCAGCACGACGTACGGTCCGGCGGGAATCTACATCATGGTCGCGGCGGTGATCATCTCGATCATCGCAATGATGCTGTTCGCCGGCCCCATCGGAGCCTTCGTCCAGAGGCATCCTACTATAAAGATGCTCGCCCTATCATTTCTTCTGCTTATCGGTGTGATGCTCGTCGCCGAAGGATTAGGCCAGCATATTCCGAAGGGCTACATTTACTTTGCAATGGCGTTTTCAGTGCTTGTCGAGATACTGAATATGCGGCTTCGCAAGAAGGTCGATCCGGTGCATCTGCACAGGTCGTACAGTGCCGACGATGCAAGGGCTGAGATGCAGCCGTGAGCGGGGACTATATGAAATTCTTCGCGATCACATTTCTTACCGTCCTGATCCTGGCGTCAATTGCGTCGGGTCGCCGTAAACATAAAGATCCAGTGACGCGAGACTGGAACGCCGGCGCCAACTCAATACCTTTATGAAATTCATTTCCTTGTTTTTAATGCTCAGCATAGCGTTCCCACTGACGGTCTTAACCTTCACCGCACCGGAGCAATTCGACCTGGTGATCATTAACGCTCGTATCATTGACGGCACCGGCAATCCCTGGTTTCGAGGCGACATCGGTATCAAAGACGGCCGGATCGTAAAGGTCGGACGCATCGAGCGGAGCGCGGCGAAGCAGACGATCGACGCACATGATCGGATCGTTGCTCCCGGGTTTATCGACGTTCATACACACGTCGAGGATATCTTCACAAATCCGAGGGCTGAGAATTTTGTCCGAATGGGCGTGACATCGCTGATAACGGGAAACTGTGGAGGTTCCGAGACCGACATCGGAGAGTTTCTTAGCCGCTTCAAGGAAACTCCTTTGGCCGTAAATCTCGCAACGCTGATCGCGCACGGTTCGGTTCGTGCGAAGGTGATGGGCTTGGACGATCGCGCACCCACTCCCGAAGAACAGCAGAGCATGAATGCGATCGTCGAACAGGCGATGAAAGACGGCGCGGTCGGGCTCTCGACCGGGTTGATCTATGTGCCCGGTACATTCGCGAAGACAGAGGAAGTGGTCGAGCTCGCAAAGGCCGCGTCGAAATATGGCGGCACTTACGCCAGCCACATACGCGATGAAGGGAACGATGTAGCGGCGGCGATCACCGAGGCCATCAATATCGGCGAACAGGCGAAAATGCCCGTCGAGATATCGCATTTCAAGATCTCTGCGAAAGCCCTATGGGGCGAATCCGCGATGACCATCGGGTTGGTAAAAGCCGCACGTGAAAGGGGGTTGACGGTGACAGTCGATCAATACGCTTACACAGCTTCGTCTACGTCGCTCGATGTGAGGCTGCCGAACTGGGCGGTCGCCGGCGGGCGTGTCGAAGGACGCAAACGTGTCGCCGATCCTGAAACCCGCAAGCGGATCGTCACCGAAATGAAAGGCGATCTGAAGAAAAAACATTTTAAGGATTACAGTTTCGCGTACGTCGCGAGCTATCGCCCGAATCCGGAATTCAACGGCAAGAATATCGCCGAGATCACACAGACGGTACGCGGTAAAAAGAATGTCGACGCGCAGATCGATCAGATACTGGAGATGTATGACAAGGGCGGTGCCGCGATGGTCTATCGAGTGATGGATGAGAACGACGTTCAAAACATAATGCGACAGCCGTTCACGATGATCGCTTCGGACAGCAGCGTGCGCGAATTTGGCGCCGGCGTTCCGCACCCGCGCGGTTATGGAAATAATGCTCGCGTCCTGGGCCGTTACGTCCGCGAGCTAAAGGTCATTACGCTCGAAGATGCGATTCGAAAAATGACTTCCCTTCCGGCACAAACTTTCAATCTTCGCGACCGGGGCCAGATCCGCGAAGGCTTTGCCGCCGACATCGTCATCTTCGACGAGACGAAGATCGCTGACAGAGCTACGTTCGAGCAGCCACACCAATACGCTGAGGGATTTTCGACCGTCATCGTAAACGGCAAGATCGTTTTCGACGGAACGAAGCTGACTGGCGAAATGCCGGGTCAGGCGCTGAAAAACCTGTCTCTGGAGAGATGATAGATGTGAGATTTTAGAAGCTAGATATGATCTATCATCTCGAATCTGGAATCTATCATCTACTTAGAAGCAAAGCTGATCTCACTCTCGAGTTCAACCGTGTCACGACTGACTGGATGCCTAAACGCCAACCTCCATGCGTGAAGACACAGACGTTCGAACTCGCTGCCTCCGCGTGAAACATCCCCAACTATCGGATGCCCGATCGACGCACAGTGAATGCGTAGTTGATTCGTGCGTCCCGTGACCGGCTCGAGTTCAATGAGCGTCGAATCACCGCGTCGTTCTTTCACGACGAATCTCGTCTCTGAGTGCTTGCCGCCGTCCTTCACGTCCCACCGTTTCTCGTCCGCGAACCTGCCGATCGGCGCAACGATCGTTCCGTGATCTTGTTCAACTATTCCATCCACGAGCGCAAGATACTTTTTCTCGACGTACTTTCGCTGAAATTGACGGGCCAGCGACCGATGGATCCGCACCGACTTCGCGATGACGATCAGACCCGACGTCTGTTTGTCCAGACGGTGGACAAGGCCCGGACGGATGAATGAGACATTGAATGCGGAATGCGGAACGGGGAATGCGGATTTCGACCGATCGTCTTCTGGAGATTCAATCGATGTATCGAATGCTGATGCATCGAAATCCGCAATCCGCGATCCGAAATCCGCAATGCGCGCGTTCAAGTGAAAGACAAGTGCATTCAGCAGTGTCCCGTTCTTGTCGCTGTTTGTCGGATGGACGAGCATGCCGGCGGGCTTATTGACGACGACCAGGTGCTCGTCCTCGAATACGATGTCCAGCGGAACATTTTCGGGCCGCATCGAGTTTTCTCGAGTCAGATCCACCTCAACCTCGATAAAGTCGCCGCCGCGGACGCGAAAACCGACGTTTTCAAACCGACCGTTAACCTCGCATTTCTCATTGCGAACGATTTTCCGAAGATACATTCGGCTGAGATTCGGGAAATGATCGAAGAGAATATCCTCAAGCCGGGTCCGCAGGACTCCGTTGGGTATTCGAATTTCAAGGCGTTCATCCACGAGACGATTCTAACGTACTCCCGCAACTGACTGGAACGCAGGCGTCCCACCTGCAACATCGCCGACGGCGGCGGCAAACGATTGTGACACCGGTCGGGAAGAGTCTCTTGGGCTTCGCACTCGCGCAGGCGGGGGAGCTTACGCTGCCAGTCTTCCGCCATTTGTGTAGACTTTCGGCTCTTAGCCTTTCTTCCGACCAGACACCTCTGCTAAACTCCTGTCTTCGATAATCACACAAAAATGTCTGTCGACACTCTCCAGATCATCTCTGAGATAAACACCTCACTTTCCGCTTCAAAGGACGGGCGAGCGAATGTTCAGGGGGTTCTCGACACTCTGCGCGACAGTTTTCAGCTTCGCAGCTGCTTCCTTATCCTCGAGAAACAGGACGACGGGCTCCTCACCATCTCCGCGGCCAGCGGCCTGACGATAAGCGAATTTCGAAAGCTCGATTCCCAGGCGGACCACAGTTTGTTTCGCAAAGTCTTCGAGACCTCGGAACCTTTGGCCGTCACATTCGGCGAGAGCGGCCTTCAACTTGGCACCGACGATAACTCGCGGTCGAAACTGATTGCGACACCGCTCGTACTCGCCGACAAGTCGCTCGGTGTTCTCGCGGCAATTGCGCTCAATGGCAAGAACGTCACGACTGAGCGCGAAGTACTCGCCCTCGCCGCCTCGATGATCGCGCAATCGCTTCGCATTGAGCGCGGGGTCCATGGCGAACGGCAGAAGCTCATCGACGAAAACTCGCATCTACGACAAGAGCTGAAAGAGAAGCATGACTTCTCGCATATCGTCGGAACTTCAAATCCGATGAAGCATGTTTACGATCAAGTGAGTCAGGTGGCCCGATCGAATGCGACGGTCTTGCTCCGGGGTGAAAGCGGGACCGGGAAAGAAATGATCGCGAACGCGATCCATTACAACAGCCTGCGAAGTAAACGTCCGTTGATAAAACTGAATTGCGCGGCACTGCCCGACACACTGATCGAGGCCGAGCTGTTCGGTCATGAAAAGGGTGCGTTTACCGGAGCGGACCGGTTCAAGAAGGGGCGTTTCGAGATCGCCGAAGGCGGTACGCTTTTTCTCGATGAGATCGGCGACCTCCCGCTGCAGACCCAGATAAAACTTCTTCGCGTCTTGCAGGAGCGCGAGTTTGAACGGCTCGGCGGAACGCAAACGATCAAAACGAATATCAGGCTGGTAACCGCGACCAACAAGAATCTCGAAGCGTCGATCGCGAAGGGTGAGTTTCGCGAGGATCTGTATTACCGTCTGAATGTATTCACGATATTCCTGCCGCCACTTCGCGAGCGCCGATCCGACATACTTCTTCTCGCCGAACATTTTTTGGAAAAGTACGAACAGGAGCATGACAAGCGGATAAGGCGGATCTCGACGCCGGCGATCGACATGCTGATGGCGTATCACTTTCCCGGAAACGTCCACGAGCTCGAAAATGCGATCGAACGCGCAGTGCTCGTGTGCGATTCGAATGTCATTCACAGTCATCATCTTCCGCCGACTCTTCAAACTGCCGAAGTCTCGGGCACGGTAACCAGCCTCACGCTAAAATCCGCCGTCGAGGCGTTTGAGCGCGGGCTGATCCAGGACACATTAAAATCGACCCGTGGGAATATCGCGAAAGCCGCGCGTCAGCTTGATTCGACTGAACGGATCCTCGCCTACAAGATCAGAAACTACGGCATCGATCCGAGGCGGTTTCGCGGGTGAACGTCGCCGCGGGGGAAGCACGGCGGCTGTGCCGCCGCAAGAATTAAAGGCCACCCGGTCCGGAAAGGCAGAGCCTCATAGGCGCCAAGTTAAGCGAGGAAGCCGGAGTCAGGCTAAGGGTACGCGGTCGCGTAGCGGCCGTATGCATTTAGCCGTGGCCTTGAGGCCACGGTAGCAGGCCCACACGACCTTGCCGCGTCAGCGGCAAATGAAGGAGATTTCGTGCGGTCGCTACGCGACGCGGAGATCGTGTTGCGATAACCGTGGCCTTAAAGGCCACGGCTAAATGCAACTGACCGCTACGCGGCCAAGCACGAATGCGTCACCGCCCACGTGATGCCTCGGTCTCTAACACTCCTTAACTTGGCGCCTATGAGGCAGAGCCTTTCCGCTCATCGGCGGGCACAGCCCGAAAAGACAGGATCAGTGACCAGACATTTTCGATGACCGACCTCAAACATCTCACTGCAGATCTTCCCGACGCGGAACTGGCCGAGAGGTTTCTCACTTCCCTCGAAGCCCAGAATCCGCGAGATGCCGCGAAGCTGCGAAAGAACGACGGCTTGCTTTCCGATGTGCTGACGCTCGCGTCGTACAGCCCTCTGCTAGCGATGACGCTGCTGCAAAATCCGGATTATCTTTGGTGGCTGAATCGCAAGCGCCGGGCGCCCGCCGTCCGAACCAAGGACGAGTTGATGGAAGCTCTCGGGCGGTTCGTGCTGACGCACTCTCAGCTTGACCTGCACGCACAGCTTGCGCGGTTTCGCCGCCGCGAGCTGCTGCGAATTTTTCTCGGGGACATTCGGCGTCTGACAACGATGGCGGAGATCACCGAGGACATCTCGAATCTCGCCGACGCGACACTCGAGACGGCACTGCGCGC
>JBDTWZ010000150.1:0-7787 GCA_040006435.1 Acidobacteriota bacterium | reverse complement strand
GACTCTTAATCCGTGGGTCGCAGGTTCAATCCCTGCACGGCCTACCAGATCAGAAGGCAGAAGGCTTAACGTCTTCTGCTTTTCTGTTTTCGGCCTCTGCCCTCTTGTCAGAACCGGGAGCGGTAGCGACCGGGTTACCCTGTTGTTGTCTCCATCTCCCGGGGTAACTTGGTCGCTACCGCTCCCGGTTCTGACTCCCGTTTCGCGTCTTAACTTGTCCCTCGTCACTTGTCACTCGTCACTTCCGTCACACCTGATCCCTCCACTTCAAAACTTCCTCGCGTAGGATCGGATTCTGCTGAAAACTTCCCGTTTGTCCCTGGGCCGCTGTCGCTCGCTGGATGTGCCAATAGCTGAGGCCTAACTTGCCTATCGCCCGAAGGTATCTGCTCCGTGCACGAAACTTCCCTTCAAAAAGGCCGCCTACCAGCCAAGCTGAGCTTTTAAACGCCGAGACCGCCGTTTCACCATGTTCTTTGGGAATCAGCCCGCGAGCGATGTCGAACGCCAGCATATCCTTGAGGATCTTGTTCTGCCTGTGCATAACGTAGAACGCAAAGCCGACAAAGATCAGAAAGAACGGGATCTCAATGAAAAGATATCCGACGACGAACGATTCAAACCCTCCAAGGATCGCCATGCCGTTCCAAAGGGCATGCAGGAACACCGCGCCGAAATAACCGAACAGCGGTGCCAAAATTCGGACGAATTTATTGTGAGATTCGCGCGCGATACCGCATCCGATCCCCGTCATCGATGTGAATGTCACGTGGGCAAACGGCGATAGGATGCCGCGCATGAAAAACAGAACGATCAATCCCCAAAGCCCCGACTGGCCGAGCGCAGTGCCGTAATACAGCACATTCTCGACCGTCGCGAACCCCAGTGCTATAACGCCAGCGAATACGATCCCGTCGAGAATATCGTCGAAGTACCGCCGGAAAAAGACGAGCAGGATGAGCAGCCCGATACCCTTCGACGCCTCTTCGAAGATCGGTGCCGACAATACTCCGCCTGCGATCTCGCCGGCACCTCCGCCAAGGCTCGCTTCGAACGCGACAGCGATGACCGAGTTAACGACAATCGAAAAAATAACTGCTACGAGCGCTCCCCACGCGAATGCCAGCGACAAAAGCCACAGCGGCTCTGGATCGTACCGGTCGAGCCAGATCAGTGGAAAGAGATACAGCATTGCCGGAACAAATGCGACCACCGCGGCGATAACAGCCGGAACGACACCAACGCTCAGGAACATGATCGCGACGACGATGAGCGCCAGAAAGACAACGGCGAAGATCGTAAAGCCGATCCCGACATAGCGTCCGGTACGGCTGGGCTCGGGGACAGCCTCAAGCTGGCCAAGGCCGATGTTGGTCATCGAATTCTGGAAATTGTCGGTGTGTTGCTGCGCGACCTGCGCTATTTGCTGCAATTGCGCCGCTGCGGGATCCGACGTCTGCGCCGACTCATCGACCAATATTGAAGCCGTGACACCCTGACGACCGAACTGAACGGTATCGCCTGACCTGATCTGCGTTCTCTGGATCCGTTCACCATTAAGCAGCGTGCCATTCAGACTGTTGTTGTCAGAAAGGAAAAAGCCGCCGGATTTCGCCTCGATAAAGGCATGTTGTTTTGAAGCGATCCGCTCGCTCCGAGGGTCGAAACGAACACTGCAGTTTTCGCCGCGTCCGATCGTTAAAAAGCCGCTCTCGAGCTCGAAGACTCGTCCGGTGAGCGTGCCCGTGTTCACCGTCAAACGCAATTTCATACAGCAATAATAAAAACAAAAGACCCAAAGTCAAGCTTGCTTAACTTCGGGTCTGTTAGGATCCTCGATCGATCGTATTCCTATCTACTGAGGCTGCACCGATGACGGCGAAGGACGGTCGCCCGCGGCACCAAATTCCCTGACGTCAAAACCCCCGCTTCCGCTGTTCAGGCGATACCAGACGTTGGTGCTCGGACGGAAGACCGCGATGTCGGATTTTCCGTCGCCATCGTAATCCGCCGGAGCCGGCACGTCTTCGGCAATCCCGAACTGATAGGCGGTAAAGGCTCCGTTAATAGAATTGATGCCGTACCAGACACCCGTCGAAGGCCGGTAAACCGCTAAGTCAGAACGTGCGTCGCCATCGAAGTCGGCAAATAAGGGCTTGTCACCACTCGTCCCGAACGGGTAGTACAGCGGAATGCTGGAAGAACTTTGCAAGATATACCACACTCCGCTCGATGGCCGCCAAACCGCGAGGTCAGCCTTCCCGTCGCCGTCATAGTCGCCGGTAAAAACCTTATCCCCGGACACTCCCCATTGAACGATGCGGACACCCAGCGTGCTTTGATTGATGTACCACGCACCATTCGATGGCCGCCACACTGCGATGTCGGTTTTCCCGTCGGCATCGTAGTCCGCCGGCACCGGAACATCACCGTTCAATCCGAATCGTATTGCTGGACGCGAACCGTTCGAGCTCATTACGAACCACCAAAAACCTGTGCTCGGGCGAAAGATCGCGTGGTCAGTTTTACCGTCGCCATCATAGTCGCCCGGAGTGAGAATGTCGCCCGGCAGTCCCCAATTCAGAATGGACTGCGAACCGTCGGAACTGTTCTCGACGAACCAGTCGCCCGTCGCCTGACTGAAAACGGAAAAGTCTGTCCGGCCGTCACCATCAAAATCCGAGACGTTGTTCTTGTTGTTTTGAGTCACATGACTCGCGTCGATGATCAGCAACCCTGACGTCAGATCGCCCATCAGCACTCGATCTTCGCCGAGGAATGGATAGACGGCCCAGTTCCCCCCGTAGGTTGTGGGCAAAGCATTACTAAAATTAGCTGAACCGCAAACAATGTCCCACGGCTCAGATTCTTCTAAAAGCCGAAGCTCCGCCTCGTTCGGCGCAAATTCCGCCTGGTAGCTGTCATATTGGCCAACCCTTACCGGATTAGTCGGATCGCTTATGTCGAATACCTGCGTCCCCGCCTGATACCACGCGACATAAAGCCTGTTGCCCATCACGACCGGATTGTGCGGCGTTATAGCGTTTATGTTCAAATCAAGGGCCTTAATACTCTTTATGAGTAAGGGTTGCGCCGGGTTGCGGACATCGTAAACGCGAACGTCGCCGTTTGAGGTTTCGCGTGCCGAGTAAAGATACTCACCTGTTTCATTCGTCCACGTACTGTGGTTTGTGGTGCTGCCAACCGCCACCGAACCCACAAGGGTCGGCGCCTGGACCGCAAGATTCGATATGTCGTAGATATCAACTTTCGAGCTATTGAAGGCCGAAAAATACGCACGGTTTCCGCGAATATGCATCGCGTGGATCCAACCGCCAGTACCGGATGGAAAGTCCCTTTTCAACACGGGCAGAGCCGGATTCGTTACATCGATTATCCTTAAGTTCTGGTTGCTTGTACTATTGGAATTCTCGAGTAGGTATCTCGCTCCACCCTGATCAAACACCATCATCTCGTGGATCGTGTTGTAGCCTCCACCAGTTGTCGAGTTCACTTTCCCTAGCAATACCGGACTCGAGGGATTTGTCAGGTCTACGATATGCACGCCGTCATTCCCGATGCCGCTCCCGAAGTACCCGCGATTTCCGATAACTATCGCTTCCAGGAATTGCTGCTGGGGTGAGGGATTATACCAGTTAGTAAGTTGAGGCGCGTCCGGATTCGAGACGTCGAAAATGAACACACCATTGCACCCATAACTCCCCAGTACGGCGATGCTCCCGTCACCGTAGAGATCGGCAAATTTCCAACCGGTCGTTGACCTTACCTGCGAGCAAACAGGCGTAATCCCACTTCTCAACCGCACCTTCTGGGCATATGCACTTCCAGCGGCCCCCAACGCAATCACTACCAGGGCCACAGTAACCAGAAAATTTTTCATTATGATGACAGCTCCATGTTCTAAGACCGGATACGAACAAAAAAATACCGTCGATACGCCGAAGGGACGACGTATCGGGCTGAGGAATTATAGTACAGGAAGATTGTGAAGTCGATTGGAAACAAAAGACTTTAGGACGCAACCTGATCGCGGCTGGCTTCGCGCATTACGAGATCGAATGTTCCGGGATCGACCTTCCGAAACCTACGGTTGCGGTTGAGCGAGACGGCTACAGATATCGTGGGATTATTTCCCTTGAACTGCATTCCCCCGGCGACGAGTAAGTTGTAGAGCTCGTTAACATGCAGCGGCTGGCCGGCCTCCCGCAAAAGTAAGGTGCACGCCTGAGTGATCGTACGGTCGGAAAAGCGATGACTGATAGGTTCAATGTTATTCGTTCGTGACGGAACGCCGCCGCGGTTCTGATTTATATACGCGACCGAATTTGCGGGCCGGTAACTCGAAACCGGCTGACTCCTTTCGGGGCGCCTCTGTCTCGGCTCGGGACGACGATCGTAATCGTCCTCAATCCGAAGAGTCTTTCCGATATTCAGTGTTCGGTTTCCCGAACGCATCGTGACCAGCAGGCTGTCGATCGCAGATTCGGTTTGAGCCGCACTGTTCTCGAGAGCAGTGATCTCTTCCCTCAAGTGTTCCGATTCAACCTCGACCTCGCGCAGCCTCGCCATCAGGCGGCTTTGAGCATTGCGCGTCTGACGGAGACTTTGTTCGAGTGTTGCTATAAGGTTTTCGTCGAGCATTATGGAAAGAGTTCAGAAATTACTTGAAATCTACCGGCTGGATCTTCGCGGCGGAACTTTTTAATTGTTTCTGTCTATTACAAAGTTCGGAATCTCATCCAGAGCAAGACGATACTCTGTTTCCGGTAAAATATCAAGATTTTTTCTGGCGGCGACCGCAAAGGAGTGTGCGATTTCGCGAATCGAATTCAGCGTGCCGTTCTCTGCTAATTTGGCCGAGATCGACGTGCGAGTGAGGTCATCGTAAACGCCGTCATACATCACCCGTTCAAGTTGTTGTCGCACACCCGGATCACTTTCCTGAAGCAAAATGAGAGGAAGTGTGATCTTTCCCTCGACGAGGTCCGCCCCGGCGGCCTTTCCTAACTCCCGTTCGTCGGCCGTAAAATCAAGCAGATCGTCCGCTAACTGAAAGGCGATGCCAAGATTCATTCCATAGTCGCGCAGAGCCATCTGTTCGTCGTGGCCTGCGCCGCCAAGGATGGCCCCGATCTCGGCACACCCTGAAAACAAGTAAGCCGTCTTTCGACGCAGAATGTCGAAGTATTCGTCGCGAGTGATAGCTGTATTTCCGATCATCGTGAGCTGGATCAGCTCGCCTTCGGTCATCTTTCGGGTAACGCGTGTAAGGATGTCAAGGACTTCGAGCGAGCGCTCCTTGAGTGATGTTTCGAACGCTGACATGTACAACCAGTCGCCCATCAAGACCGCGGCTTGGTTGCCAAACTTAGCGTTCACAGACGCTCGGCTCCGCCGAAGATCAGCGTTATCGATTATGTCATCGTGCACCAACGTCGCCGTGTGCAGCATCTCCATTACCGTTGCCAATCTGATGGAGTTGTCGCTCGCTCCATTGCCGCCTACTGCGTAGCTCGCAAGAACCAAAAGAGCCGGCCGAACCCGTTTCCCTCCCGACTGACGAAGATAGTCGCCCAGGTAATTAATAACCTGAACATTCGAGCTGGCCTGTCGCTCGAACTCAGCCTCGACCAACGTCATCTCTGACTTGATCAGGTTAAATATCCTGCGGGCCGCATTCTTTGGCAGCAGGTCTTCTTTTGTTGCGACAAAAGTTTGCATCAGTTGGTCCGGTAATTATCGAACTGCATGTCTATGCCAAAGTCCTTGGCTTTCAACTTCGCGATCACGTCCTGTAACGTGTCGCGGTCTTTTCCGGAAATTCGAACCGTTTCGCCTTGAATCGAGGCCTGAACCTTTAGTTTCGAATCCTTGATGAACTTGACGACCTCTTTCGCCTTTTCGATCGGGATTCCCTGCTGGACCTTGACCAGTTGACGCACAGATCCGCCCGCCGCGGGCTCGATTTTCTGATAGTCCAATGCCTTGAGCGAAATTCCGCGTTTGACCAGCTTGCCCTGCAAAATATCGTTCATGTTGCGAAGTTTCGTTTCATCTTCGGCGGCGAGCACGAGATCTTTCTGCTCCAACTCCACCGATGCTTTGCTGCCTTTGAAATCGAACCTCTGCGATATCTCTTTGGTCGTTTGATTTAACGCATTGCCGATTTCCGCGTAATCCGTCTTCGAGACGATGTCGAATGAGTTTTCTTTTGCCATGTGTTTATTTTGCCACAGGATTTTGCAGATGAACCACGTCCAAGTGTAAATACCGGACGGGTTCGGTTCGTGGATCTCGTGTACTTCGTGTTTTTCGTAGTTCTCTTTTCTGAGATCCAACCACGAAACACACTAAACACACGAAACAAATCCGATAACTAAGCGAACCGCGTCGCGCCGGAGGGAGCCTCTAGATTGAAGAATTGCAAGAAATTTTGCGTTGTTCGCTGTGCAAGAATGTCGAATTCGACTCCGTAAAACTCCGCCAGAAACTTCGCAGTATGCACCACATAAGACGGCTCGTTCCGCTTTCCGCGGAACGGCACCGGGGTCAGAAACGGACAGTCTGTTTCTACGAGAAGTTTGTCCATCGGCACGACCCGTGCCGCATCCCGCAGGTTCTCAGCTTTCTTAAACGTCACATTCCCGGCGAACGAAATCAGAAAACCGAGCTCGATCAAACTCGCGGCCATCTCCGCCGTGCCGCCAAAACAATGCATAATGCCACCGCGAAAGTTTTCATTCGAGCATTCGTCTTTTAATGTCGCAACCGTTTCATCATTCGCATCACGGCTATGAATGATTATCGGCAGCTCGAGTTCGCGAGCGGTCCGGATCTGTCGCCGAAAAACTTCCTGCTGTACATCGCGGGGACTGTGATCGTAATAAAAGTCTAGTCCGATCTCGCCCCACGCAATGACTTTCTCCGACGACTTGGCCAACCCGATCAGATGTTCTTCGGCTTTGTCGTCATAGAGCTTCGCGTCATGCGGATGAACACCAACGCTCGCGTAGACGGTCTCGTACTCTTCAGCGACCGCAACTGCTTTTCGAAAATCGTCAGTGTGCGGATCGCCCGTTCCGACATTCAACATCGCCACGACGCCAGCGTCCTTCGCACGCTGCAGGATTTCGTCGCGATCCTCGTCAAACGCGTCTCCGTCGATGTGGCAATGGGAATCAATCAGCATCCGAGGGAAGAGTTGGGTCACGGCTTCGACTTAGCTAGTCGAAAGGATTTAAAAAACCGTGCCGTGTCTTCTTCAAACTTCGCAACGACCTCCGGATTATACTTTGTCAAGATGTGCCAGTTAGTTGCGTCGGAATGAATTTCGTAGGTTCGTCTATCGGCGACGAAGACGCGGACTACTCGATGAACATAACCATCGTCGATCACAAACTCCTTCCCCAGATAGCCGTCCAACTCTATGTCCTTCTCTGACGTTATTTGCACATCTCGTTTCTTAAGAAATCCTTCACGAATCAAACCGAAGACTGCTCCGTCTTCGGCTGAGATATCGCGAGAAAATTCGTTGATCTCAATCACGGAGTTCGATCCTTTTCGATAGACCCGAAAAGTGCGGATCTTCAAGTCACCCGATTCCTTCTCCGTAACCTTGGGCTCGCCCGGAAAATCGGCTCTAAAGCTATTGTCTGGGGGACTGAAGGATCGAATGTCCGCGGCCGCAGGGGCTTCATAGATCAGTGGAGAAGGAGGTGGTGGTGGTGGTACCTGAGCGTCCGCGTTAGCCGCCGCCAAGACCGCGA
>JBDTWZ010000149.1:0-7943 GCA_040006435.1 Acidobacteriota bacterium | reverse complement strand
TCTGCGCAACGACGAATTCTCCGTCGGGACTAAATGAAAATGCCCTGAAACCCTTGCCGTCGATCTTCGTCTTTAGATCGCCTGTTTCGGTGTCATAAATGACAACGTCGACGGACTTGCCGCTGACCGCCAGATACTTTCCACCGGGACTAAAGAGCATCAATCCGGTTCTCCCTTTCCAGACCGATATATCCCGAAATTCAGGAAGAGTGCGTTTGACGCGGGCAACATCTTTCGGCATCCCGTGGATTACGGTTGCCGACAGTAAGATCGCCGTCAGAAAAAAAGTAATGCTTTTCGAAACAGTACGTTCGATCCGCTGAGAAGACGTCCGGTACATTTGATTAATCCTTGCCATCCTTAAAAGACCCCTGTTCAATTTTATCTTTGTCCTTCATCAAGAGTTCCTCGCGCCCTTCGGGTTTCGATTCGCTCCCCGGCTCCGGAACCTTCGCCGCTTTTGATTTCCCTTTCGAATAATCGCGTTTTCGTGGTTCGATGATCGATACATCGACCGCCTCGTACGAAAATACCGGAGCCTCCGCGGCGTATTCGGCGATCGTCGTCTTGAGCCAATTATCGTCGTCGCGTTCTGGAAACTCGGGCTTGTAATGCGCACCACGCGATTCGTTTCGGTTTAGGGCTCCGAGCGTGATCACGCGTGCGAGCTGCATCATGTTCCACAATTGTCGCGCGTGCGGCACCGCCTGCGTCGCCCAGAGGTTCGAATCGTTGATCGAGATCTTCGCGAAACGTTCCTGCAGTTCGAGCAGCTTCTCGTCAGTCGCTTTCAGCCGATCATTGTAACGAACGACCGTCACGTTGTCGGTCATCCATTTGCCCATTTCCTCATGCAGCTTATATTGATTTTCGCCGCCCTCGTTTGAAATGATCCGCTCATTTATCTCCGTCTGACGTTTCAATTCCGCGTCGTAAATACCATTAGTTCCCGTATCGCCCCGCTCGACATTTTTTGCATATTCGATCGCCGAAGGCGCGGCGACGAATCCGCCATAGACGCACGAGACAAGAGAGTTCGCACCCAGCCGGTTCGCCCCGTGGATCGAGTAGTCACATTCGCCCGCGGCGAAGAGCCCGGGGATATTCGTCCTCTGTTCGGTGTCGACCCACAAGCCGCCCATCGAATAATGAACACCTGGAAAGATACGCATCGGCACATAACGCGGATCGTCGCCGACAAACATTTCGTAGATCTCAAGGATCGCGCCAAGCTTTCGCGTCAGCGTCTCGGCAGGAATGTGCGTCAGATCGAGATAGACCTGGTTCTCGCCTGCAACACCGTGACCTTCAAGGCAGACCTGAAAGATCTCGCGTGTCGCAATATCGCGCGGAACGAGATTGCCATACGCCGGATATTTTTCTTCGAGAAAGTACCAGCGTTCACTCTCGGGGATATCGCGCGCGTTTCGCGAATCGCCGTCCGCCTTTGGAACCCACACACGTCCGCCTTCGCCGCGGGCCGATTCACTCATCAGACGTAATTTGTCCTCGCCCGGAATCGAAGTCGGGTGGACCTGGATGAATTCGCCGTTCGCGTAGCGCGCTCCTTGCTGGTAGCAGGCCGATACGGCGCTGCCCGTGCATGTCATCGAATTCGTCGATTTACCGAAGATCAATCCCGGACCGCCGGTCGCCATGATCACCGCGTCCGCCTCGAAAGCTTTCAGTTCCAGCGTCTGCAAGTTCATCGCGATCAGTCCGCGACAAACCTGATGATCGTCCAAAACGAGCGAGAGCATTTCCCAGCCCTCGTATTTCGTGACACGCTTCTCGACTTCCCAGCGACGCACTTGTTCGTCGAGTGCGTAAAGCAGCTGCTGACCCGTCGATGCTCCGGCAAATGCCGTTCGGTGATGGAGCGTGCCGCCAAAGCGGCGAAAATCCATCAACCCTTCCTTCGTCCGCGAAAACGGAACACCCATCCGGTCGAAAAGGTAGATGATCTGCGGGGCCATGTCACACATCTGTTTGACCGGCCGCTGATTCGCTAAAAAATCACCGCCATAGACCGTGTCGTCGAGATGCTTCGCCGGCGAATCGCCTTCGCCCTTTGTGTTCACCGCGCCATTGATGCCGCCCTGTGCACACACCGAGTGCGAACGCTTAACCGGAACGACCGAGATCAGATCGACCTCGTGTCCCGCTTCGGCGATCTTCATCGCCGCGGCAAGACCGGCAAGCCCTCCACCAACGATCGCTATTTTTAGTCCACTGGATGCCATCATATAACTGTTTTGAGTCCCGGCTTTAGCCGGCGTCTTCTAACTCCCCTCCTTGTCTAAGGAGGGGTGGCAGCCGCTTCGGCTGACGGGGTGGTGCCGGCTGTGGCCCGTACTCAAAACTAAAATCTCCGTGGCCCGCTCGGCTCGATGATCTTTTTCTGCTCGGCCGCTTCGCAAAAGTACTCAGGGAACAAACCACATCGATCGACGAACGCAACCGCCGCGTTGATCCCGACCGCCGACAGAAATACCGCGAGACCGATCGAGGCATACAGCCCGATCCGCTGCGCTTTTTCGCCGATGATAATTCCCCAATCGACCGCGAACAACCACAACCCATACGCAAGATGCCACGCCGTCGCTACTACACCGGCAATGTAGAAGATCAGAATACCGATGCTTTGGAATTCGGCCGCGACGATGGCGAATGCGCGATCGGCGTTTCCGGCGACCGGGTTGCCATAAGACTCAAGGCCGGGGATCAACCCAAAGCGAAGATTCAAAATGTGAAACAAAAGAAAAATGAAAAGAAAAATTCCCGTGACACGCTGGAAGATATAAAACCAATTGCGTCCATACGAATAGCTGAACGCGTTCGCCCGCGCTTCGGCTGAGATCAGGACGCCGTAGATCGAATGAAAAAGGAGCGGAAGAAAAATGCCGAAGATCTCGAGAAAGAGGAGATACGGCATGTCATGGATGCCCTCCACATGCTTATTGAAGCTCGTCGCGCCGTTCATCGCTGCCGAGTTCGTGTAAAGGTGCACAAAAAAGAAAACGCCGAGCGGGACGACGCCTGTCAGTTGGTGCAGCTTTCGCAAGAGAAACGTATTGCTGAAACGAATAGCCATGCTCGATCGACCAATTAACTCCGCTAGGAAAATCTTTAACCTAGAATATACTCGCCACCTAACGCCACAAAATCCATAAAGCCAACAAAAGCAGCGGTAGAAACGGAATCATCACGACGACAACGTATGTCAGCGTGCTGATCACTAGCCAAAATACGAACGCTGCAGTATCGCCTGCGGCAGCCGGAGCCGGCGGATCATCCAGCTTTAATCGCCGCCTGTACTCACCGACGCGACTCTGAAGCATTTCGTCGTTGAACTCTGTCGCAAATAGATTCAAGCTTCGACGGCCGCGCATAAACCCGCGGTAAACTCCCTTCGGATTTACGACCAGTCCTTGTGCGACGTTCATCAGATCCAGCAGCCAGCCCGCGTAATAACTGTCGAGCCCGCCGGAGCCGATCTCCCATGCCGAGATCTCAGCCTCGCCCCGCCATGTTGTCGGATACTCCGTCAAGACGTGATGGAGATCGTGAAGCTTGACTGCCTTAACTCTGCCGGCGGTATTCGGAAGCCAGATCGGCATTCGCCATACTTTTACTTTGATCCATCGCTCGTCGTAGCCACCGTCATTGCCGAAATTACTTAAGCGAAAGTACAGTTCTCGTGCCTCACCCAGCGTCATGTGCGGTTCGTAGATCATACGATTACGTCCTATGCTCCTCATTATAGACGGAGCATACGCCTTCGTAGTTATAAGTAGAAATGAATAGACTTGCGCACCTGGGTAAGAAAAATTTATATTTGGGGCATGCACATCGAAACACTCAAGGTGTTCTGCGACCTTGTCGACCTTCAAAGCTTTTCACTTGCTGCAGAGCGTAACTTCATCACGCAATCGGCGGTCAGCCAGCAGATCCGTGCGCTTGAAGACAAATTCAAACGCCGCATGCTCGAGCGTGTCCGCGGCCGCCGTGACGTAAAACTGACCGCGGCCGGTGAGGTTTTTTATCGTGAGGCAAGATCTGTATTGACGGCTTACGATCAACTTCAGGAAAGCTTGCGCGGTTTGGTCGGAAAGATCGGCGGGACCGTGAAGGTCGCCACCGTATACAGTGTCGGTCTGCACGAGCTTCCGGCAAAGGTTGGCGAATTCATGTCGAAATTTCCGACTGCGAAGATCGATCTCGAATACTCGCGAACGACCCGTGTTGTCCGTGATGTACTAAACGGATCGGTCGAGCTTGGCGTACTGGCGTTTCCCGAAGCGAAACGCGGCCTCACCTTGACCCAGATGCCGGCCAATCGCCTCGTACTCGTATGTCCGCCCGATCACAAATTTGCAAAAAAGAAACAGGTGCGAGCTAAAGACTTGAACGGTCTCGACATGGTTCTATTCGAGCGCGACACGCCGACCCGCAAAGCAACCGACAAGATTTTGAAAGCGAAGGGCGTCGAAGTGAAGAAAGTAGCGGAGTTCGACAACATCGAGACGATAAAGCGCGCCGTGCAGGTCGGGTTCGGCCTCGCGATCGTTCCGCTGCCATCGATCGTCGATGAGCACCGGACGGGACAGCTTGCGGTGGTAAAACTGGCTGAGAAGGATTGGGTTCGGCCCGTGGGCGTCATCTATCGGACCGATCGGAACTTGTCGCTCGCCGCAAAGAAGTTTATTCAGATTTTGGAGTCGCCCAATTCGGGGGTTTCTTGATTTTCTGCGCGGGTTTGCCAATAATAGGCGTCATTGATCCCAAGATCACCGAACTTTTTTCTGACGGAGGCAACTGTGACAAAGCCGCTCTTAGTCCTTTTTCTCTTAACGTGCTCTCTTTTTTCAGTTACATACATCGCGATG
This sequence comes from Acidobacteriota bacterium, assembly GCA_040006435.1. Classification (GTDB taxonomy): domain Bacteria; phylum Acidobacteriota; class Blastocatellia; order Pyrinomonadales; family Pyrinomonadaceae; genus OLB17. Next base: position 3,054 of record JBDTWZ010000149.1, on the reverse strand, counting down.
CCGCCCGAGGGAGTCGAAGCAAGCCAAGCTCGGCCGGTTTCGCCGGATCGCTTTGAAAACTACGACATTCGAACCGATACGACACCCAGCGGCCTTGAGAAACTCAGTAGGCTTCGGGAGCCGGATCGCCGTGTGGCGCCTCCGCGGCCGAACGCTGAGTCTCGATTCAAGGTCGAGTTTAACGACGATCTCGGCATCGCAGAGGTTATCGAATCGAAGTTCGCCGATAACACTTCGCTGGCCTCGGCGGCCGGACGCAAGCGCTCGGGCGTCCTGCGCGATTTTGTTTCGAACAACCACGAAATCTTCGGGCTCACGTCGACGCGTCAGCTTGTCGCGACGGCCGACTATACAAACCCCGACGGCAATCTTTCGTTCGTTCGTTTCGAGCAGCACCTTGATGGCGTTCCCGTCTTCGGTGCGGAGGTAAAGGCGGGATTCTCGCGTCGCGGGGAAATGTTCCGCGTTGTCAACAGCCTCGCTCCGGCGCTCGATGACAAAGCTCTGGATCGTAATTTCGGAACGGCAGAGTCGGCAATCTCGAATGCTGCGGCGCACATTGACGTGACCGTTGCGGCCGATGATCTAATTCGACAAGAAAATGGGAAATCGGCCGCCGTGATTTTCACCGGCTCCGTTTTCACTGACCCGGTCCTGGCGGAGCGTTTCTACTTTCCTGTCGGCAATGGTGTCGTGCGCGCCGCTTGGCGCGTGTTGGTTCGGACCCCGGGGCCGGCATACTACGTCGTCGTCGATGCGGCGGACGGCACGCTGCTCTGGAGAAAGAACCTGACCGAACATCAGGCCAGCCCCGCGACATTTAACGTTTATGGAAACATCTTCACGAGCTTGATGAAAACCGCCGACAGCCCAAGCCCATTTTCTCCCGGCTGTCTCGTACCGATCGCGTGTGCTCAACCTCCTGCCATCGCCCGTATGAACTTCACCTTGATCGGGAACGAAGGCGTGTACGCGTTCAACAACCTTGGCTGGATACCCGACACCGGACTACCCGTTCGCACCCCCGCCAATCCGAATATCACGGACGGCAACAATGTCGAGGCCGGTATCGACCGGATGGCCCCGAACGGAGTTGACGATAATGGCTGGGCCTTCGGGAATCCGACAAGAGTTTTCAGCTACGCGTACAATCCGGCCCCCGGCAATCCGGCGCCGGGCGAGGAACCTGTTCCCCAGGGTCCGCAGCCTTATCCTCCGACCGCGTTTCAGCAAGGCGTAATTGCACATGGCTTCTACACGGCGAACCGATGGCATGACGAGATGTATCGCTTTGGGTTTACGGAACAGGCGGGGAATTTTCAGCATTTTAATTTCGGCCGCGGCGGGTCCGAGGGCGACCGTCTCTCGTTCGAGATCCAGGACGGCTCGGGAACAAACGGTGCGAACTTCGCAACAACGGCGGACGGCGTACGCCCGTTTATGCAGATGTTTATTTGGACCGGGTCAACGCCAGACCGCGACGGAGCTCTCGACGCACAGGTTGTCACTCACGAGATGACACACGGCCTGTCGAATCGGCTTCACGGAAACGCGACGGGACTGGGCTCAAATATGGCGCGAGCCATGGGCGAAGGTTGGTCCGACTTCTACGCGCTCGCTCTTTTGTCAGAACCTGCGGACCACCCGCTTGGAACGCACGCTGTCGCTGGATACATAACACATCAGATCTTCACTGACTTTGAGTCTAATTACTATTATGGTCTACGGCGGTTCCCGGTCGCGGTATGGGCCTCGCGTGGCCCGAATGGACTTCCGCACAATCCGCTGACGTTCCGATATATCAATTCTGGCTGCGGCACCCTCATCGGTACAACCTCGACCAATCCGAACAGCGCGTACCCGCGCGGCCCGCTCGGGTCGGCCAACTGCGATCAGGTCCACAACATGGGCGAGGTCTGGGCGGTCGCTCTGTGGGAAGTTCGGGATCAGTTGATCCAGCGGTTCGCGGAGGAAGGTAATCGCCGTGTGCTGCAGTATGTCACCGACGGTATGAAGCTATCGCCGCTGCAGCCGACTATCATACAGGCGCGCGATGCGATCCTCGCCGCCGCGGCAGCGACCGACGCCGGAGACGTCGGGCCGATCTGGCGCGGCTTCGCGATTCGCGGCATTGGCTCGACCGCTTCTATACAAAATATCGGAACAGGTTCGAATAATACGGTCGTGACCGAGAGCTTTGAGCTGCCGGCACAATTCCGGCGCCCGACACGCGCGGATTTCGACGGCGACGGACGAACGGACGTCTCGGTCTTCCGCCCCTCGGATAGAAACTGGTATCTAAATCGATCGACCGCCGGGTTCACGGCAGTGAACTGGGGAATCGCGACTGACAAACCGCTCGCGGACGATTTTGACGGGGATGGCAAGGGCGATATCGCCGTCTTTCGTGCGACAGCCGATGGCTCGATGCCGGATTATTACATTCTGCAGAGCGCGACATCGACGGTCTCGTTTGTCTCATGGGGCGTGCCCGGCGACATCGCGGTCACCGAAGACTTTGACGGCGACAACAAAGCCGATCACACGATCTTCCGGCCATCGACCGGGCAGTTTTGGGTCAGGCGAAGCACCGACGCATCCATATTGATCTCGCGGCCCATGCCCGGGGGCATCCCTTTGGTTGGCGATTTTGACGGCGACGGGAAAGGCGACTTCGGAACATTTACCGACGGCAGATGGATGCTGAGCCGATCGGCAGATAATTATTCGTCGGGCATTATCGTTGACTGGGGCACTGCCGGCGACCGGGCTGTTCCCGCCGATTACGATGGCGATGGCAAAGACGACATCGCGGTATATCGGCCGTCGGATGGCACCTGGTACATCTCAAACAGCGCCGGCGGAAACCGGTTTGTGAACTTCGGCATCTCGACGGATGTTCCGGTACCGGCCGACTACGACGGCGACGCGCGAACTGACATCGCCGTCTATCGCAACGGCGTCTGGTACATAAACCGTTCGTCAAGCAGCGTCTTGATCACAAGCTTCGGCCTGAGCGGCGATCTGCCACTGCCGGCGAGCTTTATTCCGTAA
>JBDTWZ010000148.1:0-8079 GCA_040006435.1 Acidobacteriota bacterium | reverse complement strand
TCCGGCTAAATCAATAAAATCTGTTTAATCCCGGTTCCTCTTGTTTATTCCACATTTAGTCTGCCTGGAAAATTCGAAGCTCCCGAGTTGCCGGAGTCTGCCGCGTCGAACACGACCGAGAAGGAACGGAGATTCGTTTTTATTCTCGGGATCGCGTGTCTCATCTTCGTGCCGATCTTCAAAACGATCACGCATCTGCCGCCGTTCATGGCGATGCTGTTCGGGCTTGCCCTCATGTGGATGATCACCGAGTTGATCCATCGAAATAAAGACGAGTACGAGAAAGGCGTTTTGTCCGTCGTCTATGCTCTCCGAAAGATCGACACACCCAGCATCTTGTTCTTCCTCGGCATCCTGATAAGTATTGCGGCGCTCCAATCAACCGGACAGCTCACCAAAGTGGCGCATTGACTGACTCTAAACATAGGCAACGATTCGGTCATTATTATCACGTTGGGTTTGCTCTCTTCGGTTGTCGATAACGTGCCTTTAGTGGCGGCCGCCCAGGGGATGTACACGCTGCAGCAATATCCGCCGGATAGTTATTTTTGGGAGTTCCTGGCCTACGCGACCGGGACCGGCGGCAGCACTCTGGTGATCGGATCTGCTGCGGGCGTCGCGGCGATGGGCATCGAGAAGATCGATTTTTTTTGGTATATCAAGAACATCAGTTTTCTCGCATTGATCGGCTACCTTGCCGGAGCGCTTGTTTATATGGCGCAACACACTTTGATATCGTCATGATCCGACCGGGCCCGCGGCTTTCGTCGAAACGCTTGGTAAGTTCCAGGATCGCACGCGCATAAATATCGCTGTCTGCTAAAATCAGAGCGAGCTATTGTGATGAGTGTCGTAACTAAATATCTTCGAGCAATATTACCTGTCGTCATTTGGCTGATCACGTGTTTGATGACGACAGCCCCGGCAGTTTGCCAATCAGTCGCCGCATCGAAAAATCGTGCGATCACGATTTTAACCGAACCGAAGTCGACGGTTTGGATTGATGGAGTTCGATATGGCGTCACTGATGATAAAGGGCGTCTTGCGATCTCGGCCGTCCCGGCGGGAATCCGTTCGATCCGTGTTCGCTCAGACGGATTTTCGGAATCGGTTAAGAGTCTTCCGGCGGCGTTGCGCGGCGACGTCGCGATCAAACTTACAAAGACGAATGACGAAGCAGAGCTCGCATTTCAGTCAGCCGAAGCACTGACGACGGTCGATCGGCAAAAAGCTATCGGCGAATACGAACGCGCGATCAAACTACGTCCAAAATTTCCCGAGGCGTACCTTGGAATGGCGAGAATGTACTCCGAGACAGGCGATCTTGAAAAGGCGGATAAAGCGATACGAGCGGCGAAAAGATTAAAGCCCGGATATGCCGAGGCGTCTGCTGTCGAAGGGAGATTGCTGAAAGACAGCGACGAGGAAAACAAGGCCATCATCGCGTTCAAACGGGCAATCACCGAGAGCAAAGGCTTTCAGCCCGAGGCCTATACCGGACTCGGATTGCTTTACAAGGACCGTGCGGAAAGCGCCGGCGGCTCGGGTGAATACGGTGAGGAGGCCGCGAACTATAACGAATCTGCGAAGTATCTCTCTGTTGCCGTTCGACAACTTGGAAGTGCACCGGATGCAATGGTCGTCTACCAACTTCTCGGGCTGACCTACGAGCGACAGAAGAGGTTTAAGGAGGCTATCGCGCTTTACGAAGAATTCCTGCGGATCTTTCCTGACTCGAGCGAGGCCGGGGCCGTCGCATCCTTTATCGTCCAAATAAAAAAGCAGATGGCCGACCCAAAATAAGCCATCACGAAGCCCCTCCGTAATCGGTCAAACTGCCCGAAAATCCCTACTTCTGATCCAAAAGACTTCTTGACACTAAATAGTTAAACCGCTAGTATTATTGCCAACGGTGTTTATCACCGATTGATGATCTGTCCTCGCACCAAGAAGTTAATTCTTAGATCTCTTCAGCACCCTCTCTCGCTTGTTTCTTAACAACGGGAACCCAACAGATAAAAAATGTCAGCAAAACTAGGGGAAATTCTTGTCCGCGAAAACCTGGTGACGCCTCAACAGCTTCGCGAAGCTCTTGATTACCAGCGCACGAGCGGTGGACGACTCGGCTCAAACTTGGTCAAGCTGGGAATAATCTCAGACGACGTGATCACGGCGGTCCTGTCGCGCCAGTACGGCGTTCCTTCGATCAACATCGACCTCTTCCAGATCGAGGAGGAGGTTGTGAAACTCATCTCTCAGGAAGTAGCTCTGAAGTATACTGTCCTGCCCATTTCGAAGGTCGGCGCGACGCTGACACTTGCGATGGCCGACCCGACAAACGTATTCGCAACAGACGATATCAAGTTCATGACCGGCCTGAATGTCGAGCCGGTGATCGCCTCGGAAGCTTCGATCCAGATGGCGATCGGAAAGTATTACAGCGGTTCGACGCAGATCGATATTTTCGAAGCGGCGATCGCCTTCGATGCCGACAGAGCAAACGCCAAGAACGGCAAGAACGGCAAGAACGGTAAGAACGGTCACGCCAAACGAGTAGGTAAGGCCGATGAAAGACTTTCCGACTCAGACCTCGATGTCACGCTCGAAACCTTCGACTTCGCCGCCCACGACGGTGACGCGTTTGAGCTCTTGCAGGAAAACGAAGAGATCGATCTCGCGCAGCTGCAGCGCCAAAGCGAGGACGCTCCGGTCGTTCGCCTCGTCAACGTCCTGATGGTCGACTCACTTCGTCGGGGCGCATCGGATATTCACGTTGAACCCTACGAAAAAGATTTTCGTATACGGTTCCGCATCGACGGGGTTCTTTACGACGTGATGCATCCGCCGATGAGTCTTCGCGATCCGCTTATCTCGCGTCTCAAGATCATGGCGAAGCTCGACATCTCTGAAAAGAGGTTGCCGCAAGACGGCCGCATCAAGATCAGGGTAAGGATCGACGACCGGTCGCGCGAACTCGATTTCCGCGTGTCGACTCTGCCGACCCTGTTCGGTGAAAAGGTCGTGCTCCGACTTTTAGACAAAGACAAGCTGATGCTCGACATGTCCAAGCTTGGATTTGAAGCTGAGAGCCTTGAGAAATTCAAGCGGACCATCGCCAATCCGTACGGCATGGTCCTTGTTACCGGCCCGACCGGTTCGGGCAAGACAAACACTTTGTACTCCGCCCTTCAGTCGCTCAACACAAGCGAGACGAACATCATGACGGCCGAAGATCCGGTCGAATTCAATCTCGAGGGAATCAACCAGGTGCAGATGAAAGAGCAGATCGGCCTCAACTTTGCCGCTGCACTGCGTTCGTTCCTGCGTCAGGATCCGAACATTATCCTCGTTGGTGAGATCCGTGACTTTGAGACCGCCGAGATCGCTATCAAGGCCGCGCTGACGGGCCACCTCGTCCTGTCGACGCTGCATACGAACGACGCTCCGTCGACGATTTCGCGTCTTGTAAACATGGGTATCGAACCCTTTCTGGTTGCGACCAGTGTCAACATCATTCAGGCGCAAAGACTCATTCGCCGCATCTGCAGCAACTGCAAGGAAGAGGTCCATTTGCCACCCGAGGGCCTCGTCGAGATCGGCTTCAAGGAAGAGGAATCTAAATCTCTCAAGCTGTACCGGGGGCGTGGCTGCGATATCTGTCTGAACACCGGGTACAAGGGGCGGATCGGCCTGTACGAAGTCATGGAAATAACGGACGATCTGCGAGAGCTGATCATTATTGGTGCGAGTGCGATCGAACTGAGAAGGAAGGCGGTCGACACCGGCATGATAACCCTGCGCGAGTCAGGGCTTTGCAAATTGAGGGAAGGACTTACAACGGTCGAAGAGGTGGTCAAGGAAACGGTTCTGTAGTTTTGGAGGAAATATGCTATTTAGAGCAATTGGATTAACACTGGCTTTGTTGATTGGAATCGGAACGATCATTCCCTTGGGAACGGATTATGCGGAAGCAGGTCCGCGAACTGTTAAGAAGTACAGGCAGCACAAGAAGTATAAGAAGTATTCAAAACGTTGGTGGCGTCAATACCGCGCCCGGATGAAGCGTAAACGAGCTCTTCGGGCCCGTCACCGCACGATGCGTCTGCGCCAGCTGCGTCTCGCCCGAAAGAGAGGCAAGGCCGCTCGCTCGACGACACCCGTCGTTGCTGCGGCAACGCCGAAAGCAGAGGTTGAGAATGTCGTCTCGATGCTGCCGTCCGGACATGCTGCACCTACAGGCTGGAGACGCGCAACGTCGACCAGCAGCGAAGTGAACTTCAGCGTCGACAACGGCAAAGGATCGGCTTCGATCTCGGTGGTTGGCCCGGCAACAGGCGAAACCGTCGATACGGGACGCAAACCTGCTCTCGGGGGTGTTCCTACGTCCGCACTTCGACGTGAAGTGATCAATCGAATGATCCGTGAGAACGGTTGGGTCGTCAACGACTATCAAAAGATGATCGGCGGCCGCTCGGTCTATGTCGTGGTCGCTCAGTCGCAGGATGGCGGCCGTGTCCATTCGCGAATGTTCTATTTCACCGAAGCCGACGGACGTATCTACAGCGTTGCTACAAACTCCGCAGCAGATGCGGCCGATCGCATGGCCGAAGAGTCCGAGAAGGTGATTTTTTCGCTTCAAGCCCGCCCACGCCCAGCTCAACGGGCTGCGGTCAGGGAAGAATAGAATCGAACGTCGATCGTTGTTCGTTGATTGTCGAACCGGGGAGAACAAACCCTCGATCGCCATGACAACGAACAACGATCCACCATCCACGATCCACGAACTACGATCAACGAAACCCACCCACCCACGATCAAGGAACAATCTTATGAGCTTCGATCCAAACGCCAGCCCCGAATCGCAGATCACACTTCCCGAACTCTTGAAACAGATGACGGACGCCAGTGGTTCCGATCTTCACCTCTCAACCAACTCGCCGCCGCAGGTTCGTGTTCACGGCCACCTTTCGCCGCTTCCCGGGTTTGCGGCTCTTACACCGGCGGATACAAAGCGCCTCGCCTACTCGGTTCTGACTGACGCTCAAAAGCACCGCTTCGAGGAAAACCTCGAGCTCGACTTCTCGTTCGGTTTGAAGGGCATGTCACGTTTCCGAGCGAATCTTTTTAATCAGAAGGGAGCGGTGGGAGCTGTGTTTCGTTCGATACCATATGAGATCAAAACTTTCGACGCGCTGGGCCTTCCGAAGGTCGTTTCGGATCTTTGCAAAAAGCCGCGCGGTCTCGTACTCGTAACTGGCCCAACGGGCTCGGGAAAATCCACAACCCTGGCGTCAATGGTCGATAAGATCAACGTCGATCGGCACGACCATATCCTGACGATCGAGGACCCGATAGAGTTTCTCCACAATCATAAGAATTGCGTTGTGAACCAGCGCGAGGTTGCCGCCGATACACATTCGTTTGGGGCAGCACTGCGGACAGCCCTTCGTCAGGATCCGGACATCGTTCTGGTCGGCGAAATGCGTGACCTTGAGACGATCGAGATGGCGCTGCGTATTGCGGAAACCGGCCACTTAACATTCGCCACGCTGCATACAAACTCCGCGTATTCGACCATCAACCGTATTATCGACGTTTTTCCTTCGGCCCAGCAGGCACAGGTCCGCACGCAGCTTTCACTCGTCCTCGAAGGCATCATGTGTCAGGCACTGCTGCCGAAATCATCCGGCGACGGACGTGTCATGGCGCTGGAAATTCTTATTCCGAATGCCGCCATCCGGAATCTCATTCGCGAGGACAAAATACACCAGATCTATTCGATGATGCAGACCGGTCAGGACAAGTTCGGAATGCAGACATTCAACCAAGCGCTTGCGACCCTTGTTCACAAACGACATATCACCGTGGATGTCGCCATGCAGCGAACATCCAACGCCGACGAGTTGAAGGAACTGATCGAGCGCGGATCGGGACTCAACCAGTCCTACGGGGGAGCGACGAAACCGGTCGTTCAGCCGCAGAATCACACCAGTCCCTATGCCAAGGGACGAACCATAGGCGAGCGTCCGCCTGTGCGCTGAAACCAGAATTTCGAGAGGAGCTAGGAGAACACAGATGCCTACATACGCCTTTAAGGGAAGAAACCGACTCAATGAAATGATCGATGGCGAGCGCGATGCCGCGAGCCCGGACGAACTACGTGCGTTACTTCGCCGTGAACAGATCGTGATGACGCAAGCGTCCGAAAAAGGACGCGTCGTCTCGATACCAAAGCTTGGCCGACGCAAGAAGGTCGGAGCCAAGGAGCTCGCCGTTTTCACACGCCAGTTCTCGGTCATGATCGACGCGGGTCTGCCGCTGGTCCAGTGTATCGACATTCTCGCCGAACAGCAGAACAACACGTTCTTTAAAGACGTGTTACGGCAGGTCCGTCAGAACGTCGAAGAAGGAGCGACGCTGTTTGCCGCCCTCGAAAAGCATCCGAAAGTTTTCGATTCGCTTTACACACACATGGTCGAAGCGGGGGAAACGGGCGGTGTCCTCGACCTGATCCTGCAGCGGTTGGCAACCCTCATCGAGAAGGTTGTGAAGTTGAAGCGAAGTCTCGTTTCGGCATCTATCTATCCCAGCGCCGTTATCGTTGTCGCTATCGCCGCAATCGCCGTCATCATGGTGGTAGTTATTCCACAGTTCGAACAGATTTTTATCGGTCTGCTTGGCGCGGGAGAATTGCTGCCGCTTCCGACGCGTATCGTCATGGGAATAAGCGGATTTCTTGCCGGCTGGGGAGGCCTCGGACTGCTGCTTGCTTTGATCGCAGCGGTTATCGGCATCAAATTCTATTACAAGACGAAAAGCGGCCGCTGGCAGATCGACAAGCTATTGTTGAAACTTCCGATCTTCGGGTCGATCTTGCGGAAGATCGGCGTCGCTCGGTTCTCGCGTATTCTTTCTACGCTTCTATCGTCGGGTGTTCCGATCCTTCAATCTCTGGATATCACTGCGAAGACCGCTGGTAACGTCATAATCGAAGATGCAGTCCTGAAGGTTCGTGCCGGCGTCGAACGCGGTGAAAACTTCGTCGATCCGTTAAAGGCCACCAACGTATTCCCGCACATGGTCGGACAAATGATCGGCGTCGGTGAACAAACCGGTGCGCTCGATGCAATGTTAGGGAAAATCGCGGACTTTTATGAAGAAGAAGTGGATACGGCGATCGCTGACTTGCTGTCGCTGATCGAGCCAGTGTTGATCGCATTCCTGGGTGTTACGATCGGATCGATCGTCATCTCGATGTATCTGCCTTTGTTTACCCTCATCGGAAAACTCGCGGGCGGAAGCAAATAAGTTCCGTCAAACGGTTCAAAGTGGCGGCCTGTCATGGGCCGCCTTTTTTTTCTGAAGCGTTAGGTCGTGTGACAAATAGACCTGACGATGGGAAAGCGCTTTATTTTCGTTTACGACAGTTGTGGTAATGTTGTTTGCGGCCGGTGGATGGGGCGCAAACGCTAGGTGGCGTGGTTGTTAGTCTGCCACGGTTGCCGGCAGATCATCCGATATCACGAGGGAAATATTTAAAATGGCTTGGATCAAGACGATAGGCTTTGCTGAGGCGGACGAAAAACTGCAGGGGATTTTCGGTGAGTTGCACTCGCTTTATCCGAGCGAATACGCGACGCCGACTACTGAGGTTACCGGTACCGAAGAATCAATAATTGAAGCGCATTCGCTGATCCCGGATGCGATGTATCACTCCTTCGCGGCGTACGCGGCAATGCTGTCGCCCGACCTGCCGCTCGAACGGCGTCAGCATGAGATGATCGCGACTATGGTCTCGGCGGCGAACGATTGCTTTTACTGAGTGGAGTCTCACGCAGAGTTTCTGCGTCGCGTAACTTTGGATGGTGACCTGGTAAAGCAGCTTCGTGAAGATTATGAACACGCGCCGATAACCGACGCCGAGCGAACGATGTGCGACTACGTCGTAACGCTGACGAAGGATGCGACGAAGATCTCACCCGAAGACCATCGAAAACTTCGTGAATCGGGTTTTGACGACACGGCGATCCTGCAGATCACATTGATCGCATCATGGTTCAACTACGTCAATCGTGTCGC
>JBDTWZ010000147.1:0-8099 GCA_040006435.1 Acidobacteriota bacterium | reverse complement strand
ACTTGGGACTTGGGACTTGGGACTTGGGACTTGGGACTTGGGACTTGGGACTTGGAACTTGGAACTTGGGACTTTACATCGGATGAACATTCTGGTTCGCGGAACAAACTGGATCGGCGATGCGGTGATGACGATCCCGGCGGTCCGCAAACTGCGTTTACTGTTTCCCGACGCAAGGCTCACACTGCATACGCGGGAGTGGGCAAAGGGGATTCTCGATCGATCGGACCTTTTCGACGAGATCATCACGCCCGATAGTCTTCTTGGTCAGATCAGGGAGCTCCGCAACCGACGGTTCGACGTCGCGATCGTTTTCCCCAATTCATTTTCATCGGCACTGGTCGTCCGAATGGCGGGTGTAAATCGAAGCTTCGGATATGCCACCGAGCGACGTTCGTTTCTACTTACCGATCCGGTCGAGATGCCGGACTGGAAAGATACGCGTCACGAAGTTTTTTATTATCTTGAGCTGGTCGCCGCCGTCGAACAAAGTTTTTTTAGCAAAGTTACGCCAACCGACGATCTTGAGCCGCGGCTCGTTGTTTCAGATTCGCAGCGAGATCGCGCGCGCAACACGCTGACCCAGACGGGCGTCGCTTCGAACCGGAAAATGGTCGCGATCGCGCCTGGCTCGACGAATTCGCGTGCGAAACGCTGGCTCCCCGAACGATTCGCCGAGCTCAACGATCGTCTTCAGACGGAGCTGAACTGTAACGTTGTGCTTCTCGGATCCCGAGACGACAAGCCCATATCGACCCAGGTCGCTGCGTTTTCCCACAGTCCGCTGATCGACCTGACCGGCGAAACCGATATTGAAGATGCCGCCGCTATACTTGGCGAGATCGACTTGGTAATTTCAAATGACATGGGCCTGGCGCATCTTGCACCTGCGGTGGGGACGAAGACAATCGTGATTTTTGGCCCGACGAACCAGATCACGACTCGGCCGTTCTCCGAAAATGCGTCGATCATTTCGGCGAATGTAGAATGCTCGCCGTGCATGCTGCGCGATTGTCCGATCGATCATCGATGCATGACGCGCATCTCCGTAGATCAAGTCTTCGAACAGGCGAAGCAAAAACTTTTTGAATAGATCTCAGATTTTAGATGCCGGATGACATTCAGGAACGCGAACCTAGTATCTTGGATATACAATCTATTCAGACGGCAAGATGACGAATATAGAACCAACAAAAGCTGCGTTTCTGGATCGCGATGGAACGCTCATCGAAGAGGTCAACTTTCTTTCTAAGGTTGATGACATGCGCGTTTTCCCGTTCACGTTCGAAGCCGTTAAGCTTTTGAAGGACGCGGGGTTTCTGGTTATCGTCGTGACGAACCAGTCAGGTATCGGGCGTGGTATTTACGACGAGGCGGCGATGAACGCGATCCATCAAGAGATGCAGTTGCAGCTCGCAGGTATGATCGACGGATTTTATTTTTGCCCGCATCTGCCATGCGATGGATGCTCGTGCAGAAAGCCGAATCTTGGAATGCTCGAATCGGCCGCAAAAGATTTCTCGATCGACCTCGCGAGCTCGTGGATGATCGGCGATAAAAAGATCGATGTCGAGACCGGGCGTAACGCAGGCAGCCGAACGGCGCTTGTTATGACAGGGTATGGCCGCAGTCACGCAGACCAACTGGATTCTATGCCTGATGTGCTTGCCGAAAATCTGCTCGATGCTGTGCGGGAAGCGTTACGATAAACTCGCTTCCCTTGTTCGCGCCTTCGCTTCGAGCACTCACTGAGCCACCGTGCATTTCGACGAGCTGGCGAACGATAGCGAGGCCCAGGCCGAGGCCGCCGTTTCGCGTCGGTGCCGACAAGTCCTGCCTGAATCGCTCAAACACCAACGGCAAGAATTCCTCATTGATCCCGATACCGTTATCTTTCACCGACACGTTCAGTCGATCGTCACTTTGATCGATACGCGTCTCAACACGCCCGCCTTCAGGAGTGAATTTCACGGCATTCGTAAGCAGATTTGAAAATACTTGTGTGAGCCGGTGGCGGTCGCCCGCGATCGTAACCGATCTCGCGTCGGGCGCGATCTCTTCAGATATCTCGATCTGTTTTGCTTGGGCGAGCGGCTGTACACTCTGGATCGCGTCGTGGATAAGCTCGAAGGGATCGATTGGCTTCAAGTCGAGCACCAGCTTACCCGAAATGACGCGAGCCACATCAAGCAGATCTTCGATCAGACGATTCTGTGTCTCCGCATTCTTAACGATCGTGGCGATCGCTCTCTTGACCTGTTCTTCATCCAGATCGCCGGTCGACAGCATTCGCGCCCAGCCGAGAATTGAATTTAGCGGCGTCTTAAGTTCGTGAGAGACGGTCGCCATGAACTCATCACGGAGACGGTTTGCGATCTCGGCCTCGCGTCGTGCATTCTGCTCTTTTCTCAAGAGCTCTTCCCGTTCGGCAGCGACAACCGTCAACGCATCGTTAACCTTTTCCAACTCTTTCGTTCGGTTTTCGATCCGATCTTCTAATTCCCGGTTCGCGTCTGTCAAGGCCGCCTCGGCATTTCGACGCTTCCCGATCTCGCGTGAGATCAAGACATTCGCCAATCCTAAGGCGACGATCCCACAAAGGCATCCGATGATCAAAACCCATATCGTCCTGTAAAAATTCTGATCGAGCGAAGTCTCGCGCTGCTGCAATGACACGAGTTCCGCAGCTTTCAACCTGTCGATAGAGGCTCTCATGTTCGCTTTGAGCAACCTTTCCGATGAATTCCCGAGGCTTGAGATCGTCGCATCAAACCCCTCGATCTTCCGTCGATCAATCTTGCTTTCCGCCTGTGCGACATATTCGTCGGTCCAGCCCTCCAAACTTGCCAACTCGTTAAGCTCTGTCGGAGTGTCGGTCATCGTCGATCTCAACCGGGCAATACTTTGTTGAATTTTCGGCTTGGAAGTTTCAAACGGGCCGAGGTATGAATCGTTTCCCGTGATGATAAAGCTGCTGACGGATGAATCGATGTCGAGCGTAAGACGCAGGATCTCGTCGAGCTTTGCAATCCTGTTCTGCGTGCGTTTCTGGATATCGACGGCGTCCTGGAGCGATGTTGTGTACGCGTAGAGCGCGAATCCCAATACCGTCAGTACGATCACGACGAAGAACAGGATAAGCGGCAGTTTTCTTTCGATGGTCAGGGACATCTTTCGATTGCGGATTTCGGATTGCGGATTTCGTCAGGGCCGGGAAGTCGTCGAAAATACCATGATTTAGAACATCAAGTTGAATTCGTAATCCGCAATCCGCAATCCGCAATTCACTTGGTTCGGCCAAAGTCATCGTCTAAGCGTTCGATGTCATCTTCGCCAAAATAGTCGCCTGTTTGCGTTTCGATTATGACGAGTTCTTCGTCTCCGGGAGTGTTTTCGATGCGATGGGCGGAGCCGACCGGTACGTCGAGAGACTCGCCCGTTCGCACTATGATTTCGGTGTCGTTTAGTGTTACTTTAGCAGTGCCGACGACGACCAGCCAATGCTCGGAACGGTGTGAATGGCGTTGGTAGCTTAGACGTTTTCCCGGCAATACTTCGAGTCGCTTGACCTTATAATTTTCGCCTTCATCGAGGATCGTGAAGCTGCCCCATGGGCGGTTTTCGAACAAAGTTGAGTCCGCAGTTTCCTTTTTCATAATTCCACCGTCGAGCATGTTCAGTTTAGATGAAAACACGGGTTCCGCCAACACCCTCACTCTCCAGAAAATTCAAACACTGGTCGTCGGGCGTTTGATCGTAATTTTTCTTTTGCTGGTGACCAGTTGGATCTGGTACAGCGGTTCCGTGCAGGTTACCCTGGACAATTTTCCGGAGGGTCCGTTTCTTGTTTTTGTCGTTTCGGTCGGTCTGACCGCAGTATACTTTCTGCTCTCGCGGATATCGCGATCTTTGGAGGTGCAGGTTCGTGCCCAGTTTCTTATCGATGCCTTGTTGATCACATGGCTGGTATGGAAAACGGGCGATCTAACGTCGCCTTACATAACGCTTTATATTGTACTGATCGGCGTCTCGAGCGCGTTTCTCCGGCCGCAAGCGACGCTCCGGATGGCCGCCATCTGCATCGCTTTTTTCCTGATGTTGGCTATCCTGACCAGCCTCTCCGTACTCGAGCCTTCGGGCGCCGCTCAAGCTACTCCGAAAATTATCCAGATCGTCAGCTTTCATACGGTCGCTTTTCTGGTCGTCGGTCTGCTGGCGTCGAAGCTTTCCGAACGGCTTTCGTCCGGCGAACAGCTCAAGGAAGCAACCAAGACACTTGCGAATTTGCAGGAGTTACATGAACGCATAATCGAGTCGATCCGTTCCGGGTTGATCACGACCGACCTCGACGGAAACATTTATACCTTCAACGCTGCTGCCGCGGAGATAACCGGGTATAAAGCTGAAGCAATGCAAGGGCGCTCTATTTTTTCGCTCTTCGGCAATATCAAGCAGCCGATCGAGCTTTCGCTGGATAGCCGGGAAACTGAACAGCCCCCGCGCTTCGAGACGAACCTTGTCACGCCGGAGGGATTCGCGGTACGTATCGGATACAATATTGCGCCGCTCTTTTCGGAAAACAAGGAACGCTCCGGGTTGATCGTTACGTTTCAGGACCTGACGGATATTCGATCGATGGAAGAGAGTATCAGGCGAAAGGACCGGCTCGCGGCCGTCGGTCGCGTCGGAGCCGGCCTCGCACACGAGATCAGAAATCCGCTCGGGGCGATGCGCGGGGCGATACAAGTATTGGAGTCCAATACACCGCCGGAATCGGTACAAGCGGATCTGATGAAAATAATTTTGCGCGAGTCGGACCGCCTGAACAGCATCATCACGAATTTTCTGAGCTATGCGAAGCCCAAGGTCGGGAGCTTCTCCGAGATCGACGCGTGCGAAGCGATTCGGGATACGGTCAAGCTTTTGCGGCACAGTCCCGAAGTTAAGGAAATGCACCGGATAAAAGAAACTCTGCCGCAAAAACCAATTTTCGTTTCCGCGGATTCGACACAGCTCAAGCAGGTTTTCTGGAATCTTGCGCGAAATTCGATCCACGCAATGCCCGAGGGTGGCGAGATCTTGATAACCCTTGAGACCATACCGGATAATCGCGTTCGGATCGTCTTCGAGGACAGCGGAACGGGTATGTCGAAAGAGCAGGTCGAAAGACTCTTCGAGCCTTTCTCAAACTCAACTTCCGGCGGCACGGGTCTAGGACTATCCATCGTCTACCAGATCATTCGCGATCACGATGGAGCGATCAACGTTCGAAGTTTCGAAGGCGAGGGGACCGTCATTACGATCGTCCTGCCTCGTGCCAGCGAGCCGGTTTCATTCGAACAGGACGCGGCGATGGACGCCCTTGGCGAGACGACTCCGCTTAAGGAATACCTGCAGGTCAAAAACTAATCTGAAGTTTCTTCTTGAACCGCAGCCTTACTTTCTGTGAAAATGGTTACTGTAGATCGGGCCTTCCAGGTTTACGCTCTAACCCTCAGGACCCTGAACCGGCACATTACGAATGTCTAACATACTGATTGTTGATGACGAGCAGAGCTATCGGCAGCTTTTAAGCCTGGTGTTCGAAGGCGACGGGCATTCCATCCGAACGGCTTCGAACGGACGCGAAGCTCTCGCTCTCCTCCAGCAGGGACCTGCCGATGTCGTCATATCCGACGTGCGTATGCCGGACATGGACGGTATCGAAATGCTCAGCGCTGTCCGCGAAACTCAGCCTGATCTCGGTGTTGTTTTGATGACGGCGTTCGCATCGGTCGAGACTGCCCGCGAGGCGTTCAAGCTCGGTGCGGACGATTTTATTCAAAAGCCGTTCGATGTCGAAGAGCTCAAGCTGATCGTTAAGAAAACGCTCGAAAAACAGGCATTAATCGATGAAAATCGCGCCTTCCGCCGTTCCCAGCGCGAACGCGGCAGCATTAAGAACATCGTTGGTAACTCGGCGAAGATGCACGCCATCTTTCAGATGATCGAAACCGTCGCCGAGGTCCAGTCGACGATATTGATCATGGGCGAAAGTGGGACCGGAAAGGAGTTGGTCGCACGAGCGATCCACGATTTGAGCGCACGCGGCGAGAAGCCGTTCATCTCGATCAACTGCGGCGCGTTTACTGAAACGCTTCTTGAATCCGAGCTGTTCGGATATGTGAAAGGATCTTTTACCGGCGCCAACACGAATCGAAAAGGATTATTCGAGGCGGCGAACCGTGGTACGATCTTTCTTGACGAGATCGGCGAGATGTCTCCGGCGATGCAGGTAAAGCTGCTTCGCGTCCTCCAGGAAAAGAAAGTCCGACCGGTAGGCGCCCACGACGAGCTTTCGATCGATGCCCGCGTCATAGCCGCAACGAATCGAGACCTAAAACAAATGTCGAATGACGGCACGTTTCGCGAGGACCTCTTTTATCGAGTCTCGGTCATACCGATCAACCTTCCTCCGCTTCGCGAGCGCCCCGAAGACATTCCCGAGCTCGCAAGGCATTTCGTCGGAAAATTCTGTGATCAATCGGGCCGACGTCTATCCATCTCACCTAAGGCAATGCATCTGCTCGAGAACTACATGTGGAGCGGAAACGTGCGTGAGTTGGAACATACGATCGAGCGGGCCGTCGCGCTTGAGCGCGACGACGAGATCCAGCCCGAGCGTCTGCCGGAGCACATCACAAACTACAATCCTGAGCGCATCAATGCCGAGTTCGACCTGCCTGACACCGGACTCAATCTCACCGCCCACCTCGAGAATCTCGAAAAGACATATGTCGTCGAGGCTCTCCGCAAGACTGCGGGGAATCAAACCCGCGCCGCTGACCTCCTCCAAATGCAGGTTCGATCGCTTCGCCATCTCCTGGACAAACACGACATTCGAAACTTGTCCGCCCAAATGCGCAACGGCGAGTAGGCTTTAAAATCTCCAAACATTCGAGCGCCGTTTAGATTGGCTCTCTAATTGCATGGGTGAGAGACCGACTTCTCCCAAGGATGGCGTTTCTTATGAAAAGCAACCGGGGATTCTCGCTTATCGAACTCCTGATCGTTGTCGTAATAATCGGAATAATTGCAGCTATCGCTATTCCGAATCTTATGGCATCTCGTCGGGCTGCAAATGAAGCTTCAACCGTCTCTGCGCAGAGAACTCTATTTGGCGCCAACGCCAGTTACGCGGCCACAAAAGGCAATGGCAGCTATGCCGGCTCGCTGTCGACCCCGGGAACATCATCCCTGGCGGAGCTGATGGCCGCGGGATTTATTGATGAGGTTCTTGGCTCGGGCGAGAAAAGCGGATACTCGTTTCTGGGCGATCGACTGGAGGCAACTCCGACAGGGCCCCAAACGTTTTATTTCGCAGCGAACCCTTCGATCACAACCGGCGTACTCTCGACCGGAACCCGGCGTTTCGGGGTCGGGATCGACGGCGTTATCCGTTCGGACCTCGCAGATCTCAACATCCCATTCGATTCGGTTACGCTAGCGGCAGCTCAGCCAATAAATTCCCCTTGACGCCACCGCCCTCAGTTCTGACAAAAAGTGTCATCCAGCCGTTACCAAAAACTGTAATTTCGGCCCCCTCCGACTTCTCCTCCGCCCCTCGAAAAAATGATTCCGATAATGCTAATTGTAGAAATACTAAAAGATAGGTCGATGGGTCGCGGCCACACCACTTCTGGCACGCACCTTGTAATAGGTCGAGTGCCTGGGAAAGGTAGATAAAGACTTATTAACTCTAGGAGATTGTGAATTAGAAATGAAAAATCAAAAAGGTTTCTCTCTTATTGAACTTTTGATCGTTGTTGTGATCATCGGCATCATCGCCGCGATCGCTATTCCCAACCTGCTGGCGGCCCGCCGCTCGGCTAATGAAGGTTCGGCAGCTTCGTCGCTCCGCACGGTTCACGGTGCAAATGCTACATACCAGGCTACGACCGGTAACGGTAACTACTCGCCTGGCGCAGCTGATTCAGCGGATTGGCAGGGACTCGCAGGACCAGCTCTTGCGGGTGCTAACTTGATCGACACCGTCCTCGCCCAAGGAACAAAGAGCGGCTTCGGTTTGGAATATCAGTCGTTTCAGTACGTAGTGGGAA
>JBDTWZ010000146.1:0-8101 GCA_040006435.1 Acidobacteriota bacterium | reverse complement strand
TGGTGTCATCGGACAAAGTGTAAATGGTAAAGCGTTGTCGTATAAATGTAAATTCGATCGGACCGTACGTGATTCGGTCGTAAAGGGCACAGTGTCGACCAGGGCCCAAACAATACACCCGAACTCTTCGTATAAACTTCGGTCGGACAATTTCGGCGACAACCGGCCCTCATTTTCCGACAACTAATTTATGCTATACTTTCAAGGATTTTGGAGCTTTTAATGAATAGAAACTTTGCGATCGGTGCCGTCATTTTAGTATTTGTCGGAGCTATTGTAGGCGGTTTGTTTGGCCGACTGTCTTCCCCGACCTCCGCCGACTCAAACGTGACGGCCGGTAGGATCGTTGCCGACTATACCGAAGCGATCGACGTCATCGATAAGAATTACGTCGGAAAGGTCGATCACGAGAAAGTTGCTGACACGTCGATCCAGAGCATGCTCTGGACTCTTGATCCCCACTCATCTTTTTTTACAAGTGACGAATTCAGGAAGCTTTACGAAGAGCAGGGTTCTCAGTTTTACGGCGTCGGTGTTTCGATCCTTCAGCACCGGGACGGAGTTTATGTTCAATCTGTGATTCCGAATACACCGGCGGACAAGGCGGGGCTTCGCTACGGTGACCGTTTCCTTCAGGTCGATGGTAAGGACGCGACCGAATGGACAAGTGCCGAAGTTTCCAAGAATGTGCGCGGGAAGGGCGGAACTCCGGTAAAGGTGAAGATCGAACGTGCGTCGTCCGCGGCGCCTCTTGATTTCGAGATTATCCGCGGGGGTGTTCCGCTTCCTTCGATCCGCAGTTATTTCATGTTGCCAAACGGCGTCGGATATGTCGGACTGACAGGTGGATTTCAGGAAACGACCTCCGCCGAATTAACCGACGCGATCAAAGATTTGCAGAAGCAGGGAATGAAGAGCCTGGTTCTCGATCTGCGGGGAAATCCCGGCGGCTTGCTGCCCCAGGCGATCGAGGTCGTCGGAAAATTTGTGCCGAGCGGGCAGACCGTCGTTTCCGTCAAGGGACGTGCGGCGTACGCGAAAACGCAGGAGCTTCGTTCTAAAGGCGGCCAGATCGAGAACTTTCCACTTGTCGTAATGATCAATGGTGGTTCGGCATCCGCATCGGAAATTGTCGCCGGAGCGATCCAGGATTATGGTCGGGGCGTAGTAGTCGGAACGGAAAGTTTCGGCAAGGGCCTGGTCCAGCGCGTCTTCCAACTTCCTTATGACACTGGGTTGACGCTGACGACCGCGCGATACTACACGCCGTATGGACGCTCTCTGCAGCGTGATTACTCTAGTGGGTCGATCTACGATTATTACTCGCATCAGGATGACACGGCCGCGGCCTCAGAGGATGCAAAACCGAAACCCGCCGGCAGTCCGGTGACAACCGCTAACGGCCGCGTACTGTATGGCGGGCGTGGGATCGAGCCGGACGTCAAGGTCGCTGCGGTTGAGTACAACGCACTTCGATTCCGGATCAATGATGCTGCGTTCTACTTTACTCGTCAGATTGTGGCCGGAAAGATCGCCGGCTTTGAAAATTATAAAGTCGATCGCCAGAACCAGAGTCCGACCCTAGCTCCGGGTGCTTTACAGATAACCGACAAACTATTTGAAGCATTTCGTGCTTTTACCGTCGCGGACAAGAAGAGCGGTTTGAGCGTCGAGAATATCGACGGTCAGGTGGACTTTGCGAAAACACGCCTGCGTGAAGAATTGGCGACGGCGAATTATTCAAACGAAGCCGGCATCCAGGTTCTGCTCGAAGTCGATCCGCAGATATTGAAAGCGATGGAATCTATCCCTGAGGCCCGGCGGATGCTGGAGCGAAACGTTGCGTCGAAATAGAGCGGCGTTTTTGTAATCTAAAAAAAGGGACGAACTCGAATTCGGGTTCGTCTTTTTAGTTCTCACGATTTTCACTTAAAATATTTCTAGCGGTATGTACAAGCAGATCGGAATTTTAACAGGCGGTGGAGATGCTCCCGGGCTGAATGCTGTGATCAGGGCGATCGTTCGCACGGCGATCGGCGAGTACGGCATGAAATGTGTCGGGATCGAGGACAGCTTCGAAGGAATCCTCGGTGAACCGCACACGATGACGCTGACGCAAAAGAGCGTTAGCGGAATTCTTCCGCGAGGCGGCACCATACTCGGGACGCGAAACCGCGGGAGCTTTGTTCAGATGGTCGATGGAAAGCCGTTTTTTCCTGAGATGCCGATCGGCGAGGCGCTTGCGAACCTGGATATTCTTGGCATCGAGGCGCTTCTGGTTCTGGGCGGCGAGGGAACGCTCGCCATCGCGGAACAGTTTCACAAACGAGGGTTTCCCGTTATTGGTATTCCGAAAACGATCGACAACGATCTTGCCGCGACCGAATTGACGTTCGGGTTTATGACGGCGATCGACATCGCGACCGAAGCTCTTGACCGCCTGCACACGACGGCTGCTTCACATGATCGCGTGATGATCCTTGAAGTGATGGGAAGAAACACCGGCTGGATCGCGCTCCACGCCGGACTTGCCGGAAGCGCAGACATCATTCTTATCCCGGAGATTCCGTTCTCGTTCGAATCAGTTGCGCAAAAAGTTTTCGCGCGTGAGAAGAGCGGGTCGCGCTTTACGAACATAGTAGTTGCCGAAGGTGCCAAGGAAGCGGGGAAGAGCGAGATCTATTCGGACGAGAAAGAAATGCGGCTCGGAGGAATGGGTGATCACGTTCGGGCTCGGATCGAGCAGATGACGGGAAAAGAGTCGCGATGTGTTGTGCTCGGACATTTGCAGCGCGGAGGCAGCCCGAATGCATTCGATCGAATGCTCGGAACCAACTTTGGCGCGTGCGCGGTGCGAGCTCTGGTCGGAGGCGAAATAGGCAAGATGGTCGCGCTGCAGGCAGGCACGATCGTGACAGTGCCGCTGTCGGAGGCGTGTGCAAATATCAAGACGGTTCCAACCGACGGACAACTCGTTCGGACGGCCCGGGACATCGGGATTTCATTCGCCGCAGCGGAGGATGCAAGGGCAGTAGCATAGAATTTTATTATGGAAGCAGTAAGGAAAAAACTTCAGGAAGAATTAGACGGACTTGAGGAAGAACTTCACTTCAAGCTGCCGAAAGAAATTCAGAAGGCAAGGGAATTCGGTGATCTTCGGGAGAATGCCGAATATAAAGCCGCGATGGAACGGCAGGCGATCGTTCGGACCCGCATCATGCAGGTAAGACAGAGGCTCGGGGAAGTGGAGTCAATAGACCTGTCTAAGATCCCGACCGATCGTGTGGCTTACGGATCGAGCGTCGTCCTGTTCGACCTCGAAAAGGAACAAAAAATTAAATACCGTCTTGTGACGTCTGAAGAAAGCGATCCGGAGAATGGCCTGATCTCGACTGTCTCGCCGATCGGCCAGGCCCTCATGGGAAAGGAAGAGGGCGATGAGGTCAGGGTGATAACACCGACTGGCGTTCGCAATTTTGAGATCAGCCGGCTGACCACCATTCACGACCAAAAGAGCTAGGTTTAATGATCGCTGACCACTGATCACTGACAACTGACCACTGACCACTGACCACCGACAACTGATCACTGACAACTGATCACTGACCACTGATAACTGACAACCATGCTAGGAGCAAGTATAGGCCGAGGTGCGATGCGAATCATCAACGCGATGGTTCGGGCGCTTGCTGCCGCCGGCGTTCCTCCGAATATCCTGACGGCCATCGGTGTTTCCATTAACATCGCGTGCGCAGTTCTCTTCGGGATCGGAGAATTTTTCATGGCGGGAGTTGTGCTTATAATTGCCAACGTCTTCGACATGCTTGACGGTAACGTCGCCCGACAGACGGGTAACGTTACGAAATTCGGGGGCTTTCTGGATTCGTCGCTTGACCGGCTGTCGGATATGGTCGTGTTCCTCGGGATCATGATGTTCTACGCGGGAAATTCACCGCAACATTCGCTGCTGAATGTTTTCCTCGCCGGTGTCGGGATGATCGCCTCGGTTATGGTCAGTTATACGACGGCGCGTTCCGAAGCATTGGGTGTAAAGGCAAACGTCGGATTTTTGCAGCGTCCCGAACGCATAGTTCTTCTGATCATTGGAGCGCTCTCGACATGGGACTGGAACTCGAATAACTTTTTCTTTAACCGGATGCCGCAGGTATTGTGGGTGTTGGCGATAGGATCGGTCTGGACGCTGCTCCACCGAATGTATTTTATTTGGAAAGAGTTTCGAAGGATCGAGATGGCATAACGTATGTGGGAATGGCTAGACGGGGTGTGGGCGTCGCTGACGGTGACGAATATTTTCTATGGAACAGTCTTATTTGTTGTATCCATGATCGTCAGCCTTCTGATCGTCGGCGTAGTAATGGTGCGAATTCCGGAAAATTATTTCAGCTCACATTATCAACATGACTTTTTGCCAAACAGTCCATGGCTGACGCGGTGGGGTGCGGTGGTGGCCAAGAATATCGCAGGGTTAGTGTTGGTTATTGCTGGAATTGTGATGCTGATCGGCCCCGGACAGGGAATTCTCACGATCCTGATCGGCCTGATTCTGATGGATATTCCGGGCAAACGTCCGCTCGAGGCTCGTTTGATCAAACGACCTGTAATTCTTGCCGCGGTGAACGGATTTCGCGCACGGTACAACAAGCCGCCGCTTTTGATGGATTAGCCGATGGGGATTCTCAGATTATTCAAACGTAAGAGGGTACGGGATGTTTTCGCCGAGCGCCGTGCCCACCTTTTGGCCCACGGCAGGGTGACCGACGGGCGGATCATCGATACGGAGACGAACGGCCGCGGCGACGAGATAGTCTTTTATCTCTACACATTGAACGGCGTCGATTTTGAATCTTCCGAATTACTCGATGAAGAACAGCGACGCGATCCACTGCGGTACGCTCCGGGTGCAACGGTTGGCGTTCGTTACGACCCAAAGAATCAGGGAAATTCGATGCTTGTGTAGTTTGTGAATAGTGAATGGTGAATCGTGAATAGTGAATCGTGAATCGTGAATAGTGAAAAGTAAATCGTGAATCGTAAATCGTGAATAGTGAATCGTAGATACGAGTCGCAAACCACGGTCTTAGTCGGGGGAGCCGATGGCTCGTTTCCCCACTATTCACTATTCACGATTTACTATTCACGATTTACCATTTACGCTTCACGCTTCACGCTTCACCATTTACTATTCACGATTCACTATTCACGATTTACGATTCACTATTCCCAACTTCTATGTTCAAAAAAATCCTCATAGCTAACCGCGGAGAGATCGCCTGTCGCGTCATCCGGGCATGTCGGGAAATGCGGATTCGGACGGTAGCCGTCTATTCCGATGCGGACCGCGACGCGCTCCATGTACGAATGTCTGACGAGGCGTATAACATCGGACCGCCGCCTTCGAGCGAAAGTTATCTGCGTGGCGAAAAGATCATCGAGGTAGCAATGGCGACCGGAGCGGATGCGATCCATCCCGGATACGGTTTCCTTTCTGAAAACGCGGAATTCGTTAGACAAGCCGCCCGAGCAGGAATCGTTTTCATCGGCCCGTCGCCGGACGCAATGGAAGCGATGGGCGGCAAGATATCGGCTAGAAAGATCGCGATCGCGGCCGGTGTTCCGGTCGTTCCCGGCACGACGGAACCCATCAATTCCTATGAGGAAGCTGCGGAAATCGCAAAGTCATTCGGTTATCCGGTAATGTTAAAAGCCTCCGCCGGCGGCGGTGGAAAGGGAATGCGTCTGGTCGAAAATGAGGCAGGTCTGAAATCAGCGATCGTTGCCGCACAGTCCGAGGCGTTGGCAAGTTTTGGGGATGACGCAGTTTATATCGAAAAAGCGATCCTGCGTCCGCGACACATCGAGATCCAGATTTTCTCTGACACTCAAGGGAATCATGTCCATCTCGGCGAACGCGAATGCTCGATCCAGCGCCGGCATCAGAAAGTTATTGAAGAGGCTCCTTCGCCTATCAATTCACCCGAATTGCGCTCTGCGATGGGCGAGTGCGCCGTGACGGTGGCAAAGGCGGTTGATTACGTTGGGGCCGGTACTGTTGAGTTCCTGGTCTCAGATCTCGACAGATCCTTTTACTTCCTGGAGATGAATACGCGGCTTCAGGTAGAGCATCCGGTAACCGAACTCGTGACCGGCATCGACTTGGTGCGTGAGCAGATATCCGTCGCGGCTGGTGAGCCGCTTTCATTCGAGCAGGACGATATTAACTTAGTCGGTCATGCGATCGAATGCCGTATATATGCCGAGGACCCGGATAACAACTTTCTTCCGTCGCCGGGAACGATCACGCGGCTCCGGATTCCGCACGGCCCTGGAGTTCGGGACGACGGCGGCGTGTACGAAGGAGCCGAAGTCTCGATCCATTACGACCCGATGATCTCGAAGTTTGCGGTGTTCGGACGCGATCGTCATGAGGCGATCGACCGCATGCGGCGAGCGCTTTTTGAGTACGAGATAACGGGGATAAAAACGACGCTGCCGTTTTTCCGGGAGGTAATGGATAACGAGGAATTCCGGAGCGGTGAGTTGGACACCGGCTTTATATCCCGCTTTATGCAACGCCGGAGGGATAAAGCTACCTTGCCGGAAGAAGTACCTACTGACATCGCGATCATTGCTGCCGCAATCAGCAGCGTGAAGAAGACGAGCGAGACTCCTTCCCACGCGCATTCAAACGGGACGTCCCGTTGGGTATTGTCCGGACGCGCCGCTCTCCACGACCGCTAATAAAAAAAAGAGTGAACATTGCTGTTCACTCTTAAAGTTTTTCAGAGCGGCCAATCTCCTGGCCGCTCGTTTTCTATGTGAATTACGGATTGGCGATGAAGTCGACGCCAGCCAGGTTGTCATGCAAGGTAAAACTCCTTGTGTCATCCGCAAAGGTGTACCCCTTGTGCGAAATGGTCATGACGTAGAAGTTCCCAACCTCGGTTCCTTCGATAGTGTAATAGCCGAACGGATTCGTGACGGCACTGAACACGCCGCCGCTTTGTGCATCCGTGACCGTTAGACGAGCCCGTCCTATACCGGTTCCGAACGAATCGATCACACGACCGCTGATCGTCGCCGGAGCCGCACTAGGTGAGACCTGCGTGTTGTTGAACGTACAGACAACAACTCCTTCGATCGGGACCGTTACAGTAACTCCTCTGGTGCTTCCCGCAGTGACCGTGGGGAACGTCGGATTAGCCGGAGCTCCGTTGACAGTACACGTGAGACCGTTGAACGACCAATTCTGTCCGACGGGGAACAGCGCCGTGTCCTCAGTAACCGTGATAACGTTTGCGACGCCATTATACGTTAGAATCGAATCACTAAGCTTATTGTCGATTCCAGGACCAGGATCATCATCGATGAGTGCAAAGGTAGCCGGCGCGAACGCCTTATCCGCCGTAAACCAGAACTCGACCGTTGACGAAGTACCAAACGGATTTGTCGTCACTGATTTAATTATGCGAAGCGAGCCAGGGCCTACTACACCCTGCGCCGAGAGCGAACGATCCTGATTACCACCAGACCCGTTCAATTCTTCGAGTCGAGAGTGATAAGGCGAACCGCTAATCCCGCCGGCAGATTGTCCAGTGCCCCATTCACCGCGCCAAGCTATGTGACCGCCCCAAGCCATAACCGGACTAGTGACGCCGGATTGCGGTGCAAACTGGATTCTCACACATCTAACGAGCGATTCGTCGGATACGCCGCAAGGCACGTAGGTCGGACTTCCCACAAATGTCGCGCCCCACATAGTAAAAACACCCGCAACCTGTGGAATCGTGACAGGAAGCAGGGGATCAACAGGAACCGCAACCGGCGATACGGTCCAGCCAGTGCAGCCCGTTACGCCCGAGCAGGGATCGTTACCGGGACTCGGTTCGGTGGCGTTATACGATCCCAGGTAATCGATAGCATGCTTACCGCTGTGGATACGATCGTATCCAATGATTACTGTGTTTGTTCCGGCGGCGATGCCGCTAAACAGCATGCGATAAGCTATAAAATCCCTTTCTTGCCAGTGAGAATTGGCGCTTCCTGCGTTACCAGGGGTCCAGTTGTTGCCGGTGCACAGCTG
>JBDTWZ010000145.1:0-8156 GCA_040006435.1 Acidobacteriota bacterium | reverse complement strand
AAACGCTGAAATACTACGCTTTAGAAAATACTTTACCAACCACTACATTTTGTGTTGACAAAGTGTTTCTACTACCATATAGTCAATATCCACTGAAGGAACGCTCGAAGAAAATTGGTCTTTAGAAATTGGTTTTGCGGCACATTTGCCACCCGCCCCGCAGCAGTAATGGGGAACGAAAGCTGTCTTTTCACCGAAGTTCGGACACGCTCCGAATGGTCGGCAGCCGGTAGGAATCGCCTTTAGAAGTAAGGCCCTTTTCAACACCACACACTACCCAGGGGTTAGACCGTAGCTTGAAAGAAAGCCGTGCGGACGCGGAAAGCTGTCTCATCAGCCCTCGCGTTTTCTCCGGGATGTTTTGTCGACGAAATTCACCACAGGCAGGAACTAAGAAGAGACATGGACACCTACATCGGACAGACCTCTACCGCCGCCGCACGACAAACCGAAGACACAACCCAGACCACAATGCGCGTCCGAAAAAGAAACGGATCGCATGAGCCCGTCGACATAAACAAGATCGTTCGCGCGATCTCGCGTTGCACGCCGAACCTTCCGAACGTCGACGTCATGCGGATCGCGACGAAGACGATCAGCGGATTGTATGACGGCGCGACAACGAGAGAGCTCGACAAGCTTTCTATCCAAACTGCGGCGAGCCTGATCTTCGAGGAACCTGAGTATTCGCGTCTCGGTGCCCGCCTTTTGAATCAATACGTAGAAAAGGAAGTCCGCAATCAAGAGATACACTCATTCTCACAATCAATCGCTTTTGGCGTGCGCGAGGGCCTTATCGGCGAACGCGTGGCCTCGTTCGTTTCGGAAAACAGCCGCAAGCTGAATGACGCAATCGACCAGACCCGCAACGACCTATTCGAATTTTTTGGAATCCGCACGGTTTACGATCGTTATCTTCTAAAAAATCCGGTGACGCGCGATGTCATCGAGACCCCGCAGTTCTTCTGGATGCGCGTCGCTTGCGGCCTTTCCGAAACGCCGGCCGAAGCAGTTGAGCTTTACACACTTTTTTCGTCGCTCGAGTATGTACCGTCGACGCCGACGCTCTTCAATTCGGGTACGAAGCACGAACAACTCTCGAGTTGCTTCCTTCTCGATTCGCCCGAAGATAGCCTCGAAAGCATTTACAAGAAATATTCGGATGTTGCGATGCTCTCGAAGTTCTCGGGCGGCATCGGTATCGCGTATCACCGCGTCCGCGCACAAGGTTCGCTCATCCGCGGAACGAATGGGCACTCGAACGGCATCGTGCCGTGGCTCAAGACTCTCGACTCGAGCGTGTCCGCCGTCAATCAGGGCGGTAAGCGCAAAGGCGCGTGCTGCGTATATCTTGAATCCTGGCACGCGGACATCGAAGATTTCCTTGAGCTTCGCGATAACACGGGCGACGAGGCCCGCCGCACGCACAATCTGAATCTCGCGAACTGGATCCCGGACCTCTTCATGCGACGGGTCGAAGCCGACGGGCCGTGGTCGCTGTTCGATCCGAAGATCGTTCCGGAGTTCCCCGATCTTTACGGCGATGGGTTTGACGAGGCATACCTCGCGGCCGAAGAAGCCGGCAAATTCGTTAAGCAGATCAAGGCTCGCGATCTGTACGCGAAGATGATGCGGACGATGGCCCAGACCGGAAACGGCTGGATGACGTTCAAGGACGCGGCGAACAAGAAATCGAATCAGACGGCAAAGCCCGAAAACGTGATTCATCTTTCGAATCTCTGCACCGAGATCATCGAGGTCACGTCCGACAAGGAAACCGCCGTTTGTAATCTCGGCTCGATAAATGTTTCGCGGTATGTGAAGGATGGCGAGTTCGATTTTGAAAAGCTTCGGCGTAACGTGCGGTTGGCCGTCATGCAGCTCGACCGCGTCATCGATCTTAATTACTACGCCATCCCTTCGACGGCGGATTCGAATAACCGATGGCGGAACATCGGCCTCGGCGTGATGGGACTGCAGGATGTCTTCTTCCAGATGCGTTTAGTGTTTGACTCGCCTGAAGCCAAGAAGATCTCGGCGAAGATCCAGGAAGAGATTTACTTCGCCGCTCTCGACGCATCCTGCGATCGCGCAAAGTTGAAAGGCAAGCATCCGGCGTTTGCCGATACTCGTGCGGCGAATGGCGATTTCCAATTCGATCTATGGGGCGTAACGCCCGAAGATACCGGTCGATGGGATGCGCTGCGTCAGAAAGTGAAAGAACACGGGCTGCGAAACAGTTTGATGATCGCGATCGCACCGACGGCGACAATTGCATCCATCGCCGGCTGTTACGAATGCATAGAGCCGCAAGTCTCGAACCTGTTCAAACGCGAAACGCTGAGCGGGGATTTTGTTCAGGTGAATAAGTATCTGGTGCAGGAGCTGAAGGCCCTCGGTCTTTGGACAGACGAGATCCGAAACAAGATCAAGCTGAGCGAAGGGTCGGTTCAGGAGATCGCGGAGTTCGACGACGAACTGAAAGCGATCTATCGCACGGCGTGGGAGATCCCGATGCGTTCGCTGATCGACATGATGGCCGACCGCGGTGCGTTCATCGATCAAAGCGCGTCGCTGAATCTGTTTATGGAAAGCCCGAACATCGGCAAACTTTCATCGATGTACATGTACGCATGGCAGAAGGGTCTGAAGACGACTTACTACCTACGTTCCCGCCCGGCGACAAAGATCTCACAAGTGACGGCGGAATATAAATCGTCGGAGATCGTGCCGGACGAAGTTGCCGCTTATTCCGATACGGAAGCGATTGCATGCTCGCTCGAGAATCCCGAATCGTGCGAAGCGTGTCAGTAGGTAAGAGTTACGCCTTCAGGCGTGATTATTAGTCGCGTCGCGTAGCGACGCTCGAATAATTCGATCGCCGCTGACGCGGCGAGATCATCTTTCGACATTCCCCGTGGGCTAAGGCCCACGGCTAAATTCGTACGGCCGCTACGCGGCGAGGACGAAATCAAACGCCGCCATGCGGCTAGGTAAAAATTATGCTGCTTGATCCCGGATTCAACCTTACCCTTCGTCCGATGAAGTACCCGGATTTTTATGAAATGTATAAAAATTCGATCAAGAACACGTGGACCGTTGAGGAGGTCGATTTCTCGACCGACGTAACGGACCTGCGAAACAAGATGTCCGGTCCGGAGCGGCACATGATCAACCGTCTCGTCGCGTTTTTTGCGACCGGCGATTCGATCGTCTCGAACAATCTCGTGCTCAATCTCTACAAGCACATCAATTCACCGGAAGCCCGGATGTACTTGTCACGGCAGCTTTTCGAAGAGGCGACGCATGTGCAGTTTTACCTGACGCTGCTCGACACCTATATTCCCGAACACAAGGAACGCGAAGAAGCGTTCGCGGCGATCGAGAACATTCCGTCGATCCGAAAGAAGGGCGAGTTCTGTATGAAATGGATCGACACGATCCAGGATCTCGAGTCACTTCAGACTCCCGACGATCGTCGAAAGTTCCTCCTAAACCTGATCTGCTTTGCCGCGTGCATCGAGGGGCTGTTCTTCTTCGCGGCGTTCGCGTACGTTTACTTTCTGCGTTCGAAGGGATTGCTTCACGGTCTCGCCGCCGGAACGAACTGGGTATTTCGTGACGAATCTGCGCACATGAATTTTGCGTTTGAGGTTGTGAAAAAAGTCCGAAACGAGGAACCCGAACTTTTCGATGAAGCACTGACGCGCGATATCGTGACGATGCTGGACGAGGCTGTCGATTCGGAAATGCAGTTTGCCGAGGACATTCTCTCGGGCGGTGTCGCCGGTCTTTCGGTCGCCGATATGCGTCAGTATCTCGAATTCATCGCCGATCAGCGGCTGGTGATGCTTGGTCTGACGAAGGTTTACGGCGCCAAGAATCCGTTCTCGTTCATGGATCTGCAGGACGTGCAGGAGCTCGCCAACTTCTTCGAACGCCGCGTCTCGGCTTACCAGGTCGCCGTTGCGGGAGAGGTCAGTTTCTCAGAAGCGTTTTAGTTTCGTTTTCGAGATCGAACGTCTGAGTTGACCGGGCGAGGCGATTACATCCAACCTTCGTATCTACCAATCAAGTTGAGAAAGAAGCTATCCGCACTCCGGTCCAACGACGTGTTGTGCGCGCCGTCTGATGAACAACGCACGCACGGCCAGTTATGCGAGCACAAATTTTACCTTCGGAGTAATGAAAATAGCAGCAAGCCGCTGAGGCCAATCGAAAATACGCCAGCAACGATGAACTCCCAAGATCTTTCCGTTGAGACACGGGCCAACATTTTGACCCCATGCCTGGGAAAAACGAAGTAGATGAGACTCTTGAGCACCAACCCCCAGCCAATTAACGTCAGCACAACAGGCAAGCCATGCCACACGTTATGGAAGGAGGCAATGAGAGCACCTAGAGGAAAATGAAGAAGCGCATTTTGGAAACTACCGACCTCACCCTTACTGTGCATGTCTATGAAGAATTGCGCCCAGACGCGAGGTTGAGCGATGTGGGATACACCGGTAATAAAGAAGCAGATGATAGCAAGCTTTGTAACTGCCAGTTCCATGATTCAGTCCTCAAACCTATATCCAAGACGAGCGCGTAACGCCCGGCATCACCCGCCCGCTGTTGCCCTGATTGATAAGAGACTCGCTGATTGCGGGTCGGGTGCATGCCGTTGTTAGGCGGCATCAGGATTATCTGCGGCTCATACTCTCGGCCACCAGCGCCTGACCCGGCCGCAATACGCTTCGTACTCTTGCCCGAAGGTTCGTCGTAGAGCGGGCTCCTCGTACCACACCACGAAGAGGTGAGTTGCGAGAAGGAAAAGGCCGGGATAAGCCAGCAGCGGCAACGACTCGTAGAAGAGCGCCGCGCCTGCCAGGGCCAGTCCGGCACCGATGTACATCGGATTCCGCACGAAGCGGTAGGGACCGTGAATCACCAGTCGGCGAGGCGGGTCGAAGGGCGCCGGAGTGCCTCTTCCGACAGATACGAAGGTGAATATGCACCACAGAGCGACCGCCGCACCAGCGCCCCCGATAACCATCCCGGCAACCTGCGGTGCTTCAACAGCCGAGGGGCGGACAATGCCGGACCAAGACAAGAGGCGGGCCGGTACGTAGATGAGCAGGAGGCCGATAAATAGCGCAGAGTACGTGATTGCACGGACTAGAACAAACATGGTTACCTCCAGCGCGCTCGGGTTGTTGATCTGGCGCATCGTGACGCCTAACGATTGACATGACGTGGGGCGAAACCAGCTGCACGCAAGATAAAAGAAACCACGCAACGCGATAACAAAGTCGCAGTTCCGCCCGCACGGCCATTGAATTGTTCGGCACGCGTTTCTTTATAGAAACGAATGTTGGCAGACAAGAGGCTAAGGTTTAGCCTCATACACCAAATTGAAAGGAGTTTCCGTCGCTCGGCGAAAATGCGAGAAACCGCCTTCGGTTACCACATCTCGCATTCGCGCTTCACCCGATTGCGCTCCTAGTGCTAACCCGACTTCTTGTGATAGCGAAGCAGGCGTACAAATCAACGTCGAAGCCGAATAAAAAACGCGTCCGATCGGGTTCAGATTGTCTTTCACGTCGTCGTGGGCGAACGGCTCGACAATCATCCAACTCCCGTCCGATGCTAGCGTTTCCCGCACGTGCGCGGCTGCACCGACTGGATCGCCCATATCGTGCAGGCAGTCGAAGTAAGTCACGAAATCATAATCCTTTCCGGGATAATCTTTGGCTTTGGCGACTTCAAATGAAACGCGGTCGGCAACGCCGCCTTCTTCAGCACGTTGTCGCGCCTTCTCGATTGACTTATCGTGGTAATCAAAGCCGACGAAAGTTGAATTCGGGTAGGCTTGCCCCATCAAAACGGTCGAAGCCCCAAGGCCGCAACCGACATCCGCCACCTTTGCGCCAGCTATTAATTTTTCTTCAACCCCGTCGAGAGCCGGAATCCAAGAACTGATTAAATTCGCGGCGTAACCGGGGCGGAAAAACATCTCTGTCCCGCGAAAAAGTCCCGCGTCGTGTTCGTGCCAGCCCAGACCTTCGCCCGTACGAAACCGCTCGATCAATTTAGGCACGGCGTGGAGAGAGGAAATGGCAAGCAGAAACGCGCCCGGCAGATATGCAGGGCTTTTTTCGTCGGCCATCGTGAAGGCTTGTTCCTCGGAAAGAAAATAGCTCTGACTTGCCTCATCGTAGGAAACATATCCGCCAGCCGCCTGCGCGTTTAGCCATTCGCGCACATACCGCTCTTTCGTTCCCGTCCGTTCGGCCAAGTCGGCGGGCGCGAGCGGCTTGCCCGCTTCAAACATTGCTTTATAAAGACCGAGACTTTCGCCGATAACGACCAATCCGGCGTGCATCGTCGCGCCGAAATCCGTAACTGCCTTGCCCAAAAACTGATTCAATTTCTCCTCGTCAATTGCCATTCATTGTCTCCTTATAAGTACTACGTTAGCTGTATCGTTATGTTAGCTCTAACTCCAAGTGCTTGCAATAAAAAGCCCCCCAACGATTGAGTTGGCCCGGGGGGCTGAACTGAGCGCAAGCAGCTGCGAATTAAAAAGACAACGTGATAACAATGTCGCTGTTTCGCCCTCACGTCCAATGACTTGTTCGGTGTGGCGATATTTTCACCACACCGATCGTAAAGGCGTGAATTGTTTTTAAGGCACAAATGCCGCCGGAATTGGTTTATCGTTTGCGATGCCAAATTGCACCGCGCTAAAACCTTGTTGTGAACGCAGCATATACCAAACTCCGCCGCGGAAAACTGCGACGTCGGTTTTGCCGTCGCCGTCATAATCAGCCGCAACCGGTAAGTCGCTTGCTATGCCAAACTGCACGGCGTAGAAACCTTGTGTGCTTCCCAACACATACCATACCCCATCTCGATAGACGGCTTGGTCGGCTTTACCGTCGCCGTCGTAATCTCCAACGGTTGGCGTATCCGAAGCGATCCCAAACTGCACGGCGGCAAAGCCAGTTGTTGAACGCAACATATACCAAATGCCGTCACGATAAACGGCAAAGTCTGTTTTTCCGTCGCCGTCGAAATCAGCCGGAACAGGTTTATCGGAATCGATTCCAAACTGCACAGCATTCGATTGATTGTTCGCCAGGTTGAGCGTCCACCAAACGCCGCCGCGATAAACAGCAAGTTCGGCGCGTCCGTCGCCCGTGTAATCGGCGGGAACGGGAATATCTGAAGCAATGCCGAATTGAACAATGCCGACAGTGCCGTTAGAACTCGCGAGCCAATACCAAACGCCGTCCCGGAACACGGCAATATCGGTTTTGCCGTCGCCGTCGAAATCGGCGGGCGTGATTCTATCCGAGCTCAAACCGAATTGTGTTGCAGAAAAGCCCGCAGTTGATCGATTCAGGTACCAAACTCTGTCGCTAGGACGGAAAACCGAAATATCTGCTTTTCCGTCGCCTTCAAAGTCAAACTTCGTTGGCGTACCACAGTTGTCCGTCGAGATACTCAACTCCCATCCACCAGCCAGGTTGCCCAGGTCGGTACTTTGGTCGTCCACGACATAGAGCGACCACGTCCCGTTCGGATTTGTGCCGTTAAAGACCGAGAGAGCCGAACCACCTGAAGGCGCGGGCGCGGGTCCCGGGAATGTATCGCCGTTACCGAAGTTAGTCGGCCTGAACGTACCGCTGATTAACGGCCCAATGTCGGGCAGAATACTGAGAGCAGCGTCGTCGAGCGTAAGTGTCACGTTTACGGCGTCAGTTGCTCCGCCGACATCGGACATGATGATCGCATTCTGCCCGCCGGGTCCGACGAGCAGGATGTCCACGTCGTCTGGGAAGGTGTGGTTAAAATTGTTAAGTTTGACCGTTACCTTGACGACGTTACCAGACAGCGCCCCGACTGCAACGCTCGAAGGGTAGGGCGCGGCAATCCCGATGGTCCCGGAGGCGGGTATTGAGATGGGCGTCGTGTGCGCGAAATTGGTCGGCGTTCCGCACGGCGTCGGTGTCGGTGTCGGTGTCGGAGTCGGCGCGGGCGTGGGCGTGGGCGTGGGCGTGGAAGACCCATTCGGCGTCAGCAAAACTGCATGAATTTCACCAGTTGAGCGCTGTATGGCATCAACGGCGATCTGTCCCGCGTCATTAATTCCCGTGGCGGAGTAGAGT
>JBDTWZ010000144.1:0-8266 GCA_040006435.1 Acidobacteriota bacterium | reverse complement strand
TTTGCTTCGGATTCAGACAATACCGCGTCACGATGTATCCACAAGTACGAAGGCAGCGGCATTGCCGCGCTCTCAACCTGCTCGCACACCTCTTCCAGTTTGCGGATCTTTTTTTCCCGCTTATAGGTGTTCCAGACGCTGAGGTTCATTTCGCTCCGCCCATCTTCTATGTGTCCCGCAAGGTACCAGCTAAAAGGCGAAACCTTCGAGTACCAGGGGTATTGTGTTTCGTTCGAGTGGCAGTCACTGCATGAACGCTCGAGAACCAACCGAACATCAGCCGGAACCGAAGTCACCGCGTACAGGGTCTCGGCTTCGACGACCGCCGGATTCGAAAAATCGGGACGCACAAACTGTAGAGCCAGAAACACGACCGCGAGAACGATCAAAGAGATTTTGAACATCTTCCTTATCAACCTTCCTCCCTTTTTTTCCCTGCCGGTAAACACTAAAATAACGCCGGTTCGAATGATAAATCCGACCCTAATCGCAATTCCGTTGTTCGCCCTTTTGATCGGGGCGGAAGCCTGGTTTGCTCGGCGCCGGGATGTTGACTTTTATGAAGCAAAGGATGCTTGGACGAACATCCTGATCGGGTTCGTTAGCGTCGCTTTCGGTGCTCTATTCGGATTGTTCATTGGCTCGATCTACTTGTATGCTTACGAACTTGCTCCGTTTAAGTTTCCGACCGAAGCGTGGTGGGCGTGGACGGTTCTCTTTTTCGTTGACGATTTCGCCTATTACTGGTTTCACCGCATCAGTCACGAATCGCGTCTGTTCTGGAACTTCCACGTCGTACATCACTCAAGCGAACAATACAACCTCAGCGTCGCCGCCCGCCAGAGTTGGTTTTCGGGAACGCTTCACTGGATATTTTACGCTCCGGTAATGCTGCTCGGATTTGCTCCATGGATGTTTGCCGTTATGCACGGCTTTAATCTTATTTATCAATTTTGGATTCATACTCGCTTTGTAAATCGGATGGGCCTTCTCGAATACGTACTGAACACTCCGTCCCATCACCGCGTGCATCACGGTGTTAACGAACAGTACCTAGACAAGAATTACGCTGGCGTTCTTATCATCTGGGACAGAATGTTCGGCTCGTTCGTAAAGGAGACCGAAGAGCCAAAGTATGGGATCGTCAAACCCATCGCGAGTTACAATCCTCTCTGGATCAACACGCATGGCTGGGTCGAAATGTGGGACGCGATGAAAAAGCGCAAATCGATTTTGGATAAGGTGCGCTGTGTGTTTGCATCGCCGAATATGGAAAAAGTTTAGCGGCGATAGATTCTTCGCGGGCATGACTACGGCCTTCCGAAGATATTTTAGATTTCACAGTCCGGTCGCGAATCCTACTTCCCGGGCGCTAGCGAGCGTACCGACGGTTTGCTTACGCGCTTCGTTCGCTAATATACTCTTCGCAATATGAGTCAACGAAAGATCCGGGTGCTGGTCGCAAAACCAGGGCTCGACGGCCACGACCGCGGAGCGAAGATCATTGCTCGGGCGCTTCGCGACGCTGGAATGGAAGTCATCTACACCGGCCTGCGCCAGACGCCCGAGATGATCGCGACCGCCGCCGTTCAGGAAGATGTCGACGCGGTTGGGATCTCGATTCTTAGCGGTGCGCATAAGACGCTTTGCCCGCGCATCGTCGATCTTCTTCACGAGAACGGAATGGACGACACACTTGTGCTGGTCGGCGGAATAGTGCCGACCGAAGACATTGCTGACCTGAAAGCGAAAGGCGTTTCCGAGGTGTTCCTACCAGGCACGTCGACCGAGGATATCGTTAGATTCATCAACGCTAACGTAAGAAATTAGTCAGGCGTGGTAAACTTGATATACAAAACGAAG
Organism: Acidobacteriota bacterium; assembly: GCA_040006435.1. GTDB lineage: Bacteria > Acidobacteriota > Blastocatellia > Pyrinomonadales > Pyrinomonadaceae > OLB17. The sequence continues at coordinate 6,403 of JBDTWZ010000144.1, read as the reverse complement.
GTTGGATAATAAACAAGGAGTACTAATGAAAAAACTTATTGCAGTCATTTTTGCGGCCGCGATGCTGGCGTCGATACCGTTCATCGGTTCGACAATAGGTTCGGGCGATGCATCTGTCAGTGCCCAGACCGTCACCGTGAAACGTAAGCGTAAGCGCGGAATCGCCCGGCGGACTTACCGTGGCGGAAAATATGTCGTCCGACGCACGTGGGACGGAACGAAATGGGTCTCGAGGAAAGTATGGGTCGGAACCAAGTGGACGGGCCGTAAGACATGGAAAGGCGGACGCAAGGTCGTCAGCCGTTCAAAGAAGATCCTCTACTAAACGGACGAATGAACCTTAGACCTGAAAGATAACGCGCTCGAAGGGGCGCGTTTTTTTCTTGGCATAATTTGTGCAGTGCAGTCTTTTAGGATTTCCAGATTCAATATCTTTTTCAGGAAAGAGGCTAAATATATGAATTCAAAGACATTTTTGAGTGTCGCACTGTTTTTCGCGGTTGTCTTGTTTGCGTACGGTCAAACGAACGCTCAAGTGGTAGACAAAATTAAGGATGCTGCGGGCAAGGCAAAGGACGTTACTGTTGATGCGGCGAAAAAGACGAGAGTCGTAGTTACGGACGGATTGGAAACGGCAGCGGACAAAACCGGAGATGCGGCTTCAGCCACAGGAAAGGCCGTAAAATCTAACACCAAGACGATCGGCAATCACGCTGTGACCGTCACGGATAATGTTGCCGGATCGGTCTACGAAGGCGGAAAATGGTTTGTCGTAACGACGTGGGACGGTACAAAGTGGGTTTCGAAACGCACATGGTACGCAACTAAAAAAACGGGCACGGCGATTAAGGACGCCACTCAGCCGTGACAATCTAGGTTTGCCGGGGTTCGGATTCGTTCCGAACCCTGCATTCGCTCCGACATCGCAAATCCCAAATCGAATTGACCGGTCGTGTTTTTTATTTTCTAATCTAGACCTAATGAAAGAAAAAATCAGGGTCGCAGGGGGCCAAGGGTTTTGGGGTGATCTGCTCACAGCTCCGATCGATCAGGTGCGCCGGGGCCCGATCGATTATTTGATGCTCGACTATCTGGCCGAGGTCACGATGTCGATCCTGCAGAAGCAGCGCGCACGTGATCCGAATGCCGGGTACGCGCGCGATTTCGTCTCACTGATGCGCGAGATCCTGCTGGACTGTGTTGAGAAAAATATCAAGGTCCTTTCAAATGCCGGTGGAGTTAATGTTTCCGGATGTGCCGATGCCATCAAGGATGTTGCCGTTGAGCTCGGCCTCGCCGGAAAAGTAAAGATCGGTGTTGTTACCGGGGACGACGTTCTCGAACGGCTTGATGAGTTCACGGCCAAGGGCGTGGAAATTACAAATATGGAAACCGGCGAATCGTTGGCGGCGATTCGCGACAAGGTTCAGTCGGCGAATGTTTATCTCGGAGCCGAAGGGCTTGTCGAGGCGCTCGATAAAGGCGCTCAGATCATCGTAGGCGGTCGGCTCACCGACACCGGATTGACGCTCGCACCCCTGATGCACGAGTTCGGATGGAAGTTTGACGACTGGGATCGCATTTCGGCCGGAACGATCGCCGGGCACATTATCGAATGCGGGGCGCAGTCTTCGGGTGGAAATTGTCAGTACGATTGGGAAAATATTCCGGATCTTGCAGACGTCGGCTTCCCGATCGTCGAGGCGTCGCCCAACGGTGATTTCATAATCACAAAACACGACGGCACAGGTGGGCGGGTCAACGTGCAATCGGTAAAGGAACAGCTTCTTTACGAGATGGGGGATCCGAAAGCCTACATCACCCCTGACGTTGTCGCCGATTTTTCATCGATCGAACTTGCGGCCGATGGCGAAGATCGCGTCCGCGTTTTTGGTATCAAAGGAAATCCGAAAACTGAATTCTACAAAGTCTCGATCGCATATTCAGCGGGTTGGAAAGCGGTTGGCACCCTCGTATATTCGTGGCCCGATGCGTATGAAAAGGCTAAGGCTGCCGACAAGGTTCTTCGCTCGAGATTGGAAAGGTTAGGATTGAAATTCGACGTTATGTTGACCGAGTTTGTCGGTGTGAATGCGACCCACGGGCATCTGTCAGGGGAACCGTCGAGGGATATTCCCGAAGTGCAGATGCGTTTCGGTGTGAGAGGGCAGAGCAAATCGGATGTCGAAAGATTTACGAAGGAGATCGCACCCCTTATCCTGACCGGCCCGCCCGCGGTCACGGGCTTCGCCGGCGGTCGGCCGAAGGTCGAAGAGATCATGGCGTACTTTCCCACGCTGATCCCGAAGGATTTGGTTCAGACGAAAGTCGAGGTGATCGACGCCTAAGTCTTATCCAGAAATCTGGCGATTCCCTGTTTACAATCCTCAGTCATACGAGCTTCGGCGTTCGCTTTTGCGCCTGCCTCCATTGCCGCACCAAAGTCGAGCGAATCTATTTCGTAAAGCAGTGATTTTGTCAGCATCACTGCTGAGCGACTGAGCTTTTCATACTCCGCTGCATAGTTCGCCACCTCTGCGTCAAAGCCGTCCTCCGGATAGATTCGACTTACGATCCCGAACCGTTCCGCATCCTGAGCCGAAAATTCAAAACCCCGCGTTGCAATCTCGAAGGCAAGCTTTTCCGTTACGTTCCGCCGCAGGAACGCCATCACGATCGCCGGTACAAATCCGATCTTCACCTCGGGATACCCGAATCGAGCTGATTCCGTGGCTAGGAGAAGATCGCACGCCGTTGCCAGTCCGCAACCGCCGGCGAGCGCTCGTCCGTGAACCGCCGCTATTACCGGGATCCTCACTCGTCTTATCAATTCGAACAACTCCGCGAGGCTTCTGGCGTCTTTAAGATTATCTTGATACGAATTCTCGCTGATCGTCCGCAGCGATTCCAGATCCGCGCCCGAGCAAAAATCCTTTCCAGCTCCGCGAATGACAATCGAGCGCAACCCATCGTCGGCATCCGCGTCCGTCAGTGCGCTCTTCAACGCGGCGACCAGCGGGTCGTTCAAGGCATTGCGCTTCTCAGGACGGTTTAGCGTGAGTACTCTCACAGCGCCCGCATTCTCGATCAACAGATCAGTCATTCTTTCTACTCGTCGCTCGAATTGAGTTGATCAGCTTTGTGACCTCGACTCGATCCGCGTCGACCGATTCAAATTCCCTTTCGCTTAGCAGCCCGCCGAAGAACGAGAGCTGAAGCCAGTATTCGGCATCTGCCGATTTACGCCGAGCAATTCCGAACTCCGTTACAAACGCTTGCTTTGATTCCGCGTATACAGCCTCTTTTACGTGTTTGCCGATATTGGTTCCGGCAATGAGAAGCTCCTTGCTCAGAATATATTCCTTTTTCTCGTCGACGAGATAGCGATACAATTTCACTATCCTAAGAGCAAACGCAAAGGACTTTTCAAGTACGACGTTCTTTTCCATGGGAGATCTCCTTTTTTCATTTTTGTAATTTAGTAATTGTGTAATTTCGTAATGAATCTCTTCATTACCGAATTAATAATTACTTAATTAAAATAATTATCCACCTAAAACATCTTCGTCGCTTTATCGATGTCCGAGGACAGTCCGTTAAGGACGTTCGCGACGATCTCGATCTGCTTCTCGGCCTCCTTCCAATCTCTCTCCTCGACCGCTTCCCGAATGCCGGGCAAAGTTTTCACGCCGTAGCCGGTGTAGAAACCAGGAGCGTAGATCTGATGGCGAAACCAGTCGCGGCGCGGAAGCCCGGCCGAACTTGTCAACGCCCGTTCAGTCTTATAGAGTGCAACGTCGAGCGCGGCAGACGCTGAACTCTTGCCCTTCGTCGCGTCCTGATATTTCTTCGCACTCTCGTTCAAACGGGCGAGACTATTCTGGAGCGGTGCGAAATTCACAAACGGAACTGCTGATTTTTCCGCTGGAACGAGGAACGTCTCGGTGGGATCCTGGACGGCCTTCAGCATGCCCGAAGAGATCGACTGATTAAAGATCCTCGTCTCGTCGCGCATCGTTTCGACAAGGCGGGTAACTTCGGTCGCATACTGACCGACCGTCTCGGCGAAATTCGAAAACTCGAAAGGCAGCGTCTCGGCGTTCGCCAGACGCAGTGTCGCATGGCCGCAAACCTTCGAAAGTGCGACGCCGTATGCGAATCCCGGGTCGCCGTACTTCGTAAAGTGATCGAACGAGTCGTAGATCGAGTGGTATGATCCTCCGCCATCCTCACCGCCAAATCCTAGATTTAGTGATGCGATCCCGAGATGCTGAAGGAACGGCGTGAAGTCCGAACCGGATCCGAGCGGCGAGATCCGAAGGTCGGCGCGTTCGAGTGCTTCGCGACGCGACGACGGCGAGCCGTTGACGATCTGATTAGCTCGCGCGCGCTCCCAGACGTTCATTTTCGTTTGCGGATCCGGCACCGACTTGGCAACCTCGTTCATGAATTTCTCAAGCGTGTGGGAGCCGCCCATGCCGAGAAAACCACGACCGTTCGAATCGGTATTGATATAGACGGCGGCTTTTTGTCGAAGCTCGTCGGCATGTTCTTCAACCCATTCAGTCGAGCCGATAAGTCCCTCTTCTTCTGCGTCCCATGCCGCGTAAATGATCGTCCGTTTCGGTCGATATCCCGTTTTTGCGAGTTCGCCGATACCCCGGGCCTCCTCCATCATAGTGACGAGGCCGCTAATCGGATCGTCGGCGCCGTTGACCCATGCGTCGCGATGATTGCCGCGAATTATCCACTGATCAGGCCTCTCACTGCCGGTCATTTTTGCAATCACGTTGTAGATCGGTTTGATGTCCCAGTTGAATTCGAGCTTGAGGTGAACAGTCGGCGTTCTTCCGCCGAAGTGATATGTGAGCGGCAGCGCACCACGCCAACTGTCCGGAACCACAGCTCCGTCGAGATTTCTCAGCAGCGGAAGGGCGTCAGCGTACGAGATCGGCAGAACCGGAATTTTTGTGAGGGTCTCTGCGTCCTTGATATCAATTCGTTTTGCACCCTTTTTCGCACCGATGCCCTTCGTCAAAGGATCGCCCGGGTACAAAGGCATATCCATCACAGACCCTCGCTGAACGCCGTGTTCGTTTCGCCAAGCCCCGTTTGGATAGACATCGCCCTGATAAAAGCCGTCGTTTCGCGGGTCGGAATAGATGATACAGCCGACCGCGCCATGCTCCGCGGCGACCTTAGGTTTGATCCCGCGCCACGACCCGCCATATCGCGAAATGACGATCTTTCCCTTTACATCAATGCCGCGGCGTTCCAGTTCTTCGTAATCGGCGGGCACACCATAGTTCACATAAACCAGCGGTGCAGTAACGTCGCCGTCGATCGAATAGGCATTGTAAGACGGCAACTGTTCGGCGGTCTGTCCCGACGTGGAATCTTCCTTTAACGGCGGTTCCTCAAGCTTCAGGCGAAACTTTTCCGGCGCGGTCATCTCGACGATCCGCGTTTTCGGGGTCGGGAACAAGACCTCGAATTCCTCGAGCTTGGTCTCGTATCCCCACGAGCGAAACTGAGAAGCGATGAAATCGGCGTTTTCCTTGTTGTATCGCGAACCGAGATGATGCGGGCGTGCCGAGAGACGCTTCATCCAGGATCGGAGATTATCCGCATTGAGTCCGGCGTCAAAACGAGATTCAAGATCGATCTGGATCCTCGCGGCCTCGGACGAAAATCCCAGCATGGGCGCCGGCATCGATTGGCTAAATACTGTCGAGACGACGACGAGACAGATGATAAATCGCGTTAACGATCGAAGCATAGAACTCCTTTTTTTGAGCGAAAAAAGATATGAAAGATGAGGTATTGTAAGCTAACTCGCCGAATTTATCCCAATCCGAGACGAGCCGCGTCAGCGTCCGGAATTTCGATGTTCATCCGGAGCAAAGCCGTCGAGAAGGTCTTTCCCTGGGCGTCAGTCATAAGGCTGAGCGTCCCGCCGCCGCCGAGGCTGCCGTGCAGTAGAAAATTTAGAGCGCCGAGATTCGGCAATTCAAAACGCTCGACTTTGCCTTTTACCATCTCACCGAAATGCTCCTTTACTCTTTCGGCCGTAACTTCACGAACCAGAATGGGAAAGTACTCTTCTTTTAAGGCGATAACGCCGACGTTCGCGGTATCACCCTTATCGCCCGAGCGGGCGTGTGCTAGTTTTAATAGTGAGATCTTCATAAGGTCGAAAACGTAGCCAGGCCGCCGAAGTAAATTTGATCGATGGCAAAAGTATATTCGAATAGCGTGCACAGCGTAAATCAAGGGGACGAAAACATGCAGTCAACAGCAATCAAGCGCTTGAGCCTGACTTTCGCAATAATGGTCCTGTTCGGTGCGGTAATCTTAGGCCAGACGCCGGCAAAGAAAAGCGACCCGCTGACGATCGTCGACA
>JBDTWZ010000143.1:0-8314 GCA_040006435.1 Acidobacteriota bacterium | reverse complement strand
CGCGTTTGAAGAAGGCTGGTGTTCTGGCGATCGCGATCTCCGATACACAAATTCGTATGGTCACACATCTCGATGTTTCGCGGTCGGATGTAGAAAATACGATCGGGTTACTGGGAACGGCTGTTTCGGAATAAGTGAAAACTGATAGGTGATGAGTGACGGTATCAACCGACCACTGACCACTGACCTCTGACCACCGACCACTGACCACCGACCACCGACCACCGACCACTGACCACCGACCACCGACCACCGACCACTGACCACTGTTATGAACATCGAACAACTGCGAAAATTCTGCCTATCGTTTCCTGGCGGGACCGAGGATATAAAATGGGGAGCCGATCTCTGTTTCTGCGTCGGCGAAAAAATGTTCTGCGTGACGGGCGCCGATTCGATTCAGGGTGGCCTCTCGCTCAAATGCACACCCGAGAAGTTTACCGAGCTTATCGAGCTCGAAGGGATCGATCCGGCGCCGTATGTCGGCCGTTACAAATGGGTGCGGATCGAAAATATTGATGCCGTAACGCCGACTGAGCTCAAAGATCTGATCGGGACGTCATATCAACTTGTTTTTGATAAACTACCTGCCAAGATCAAGAAAACGTTAACCGGCTAAAGCCGGGACTGAAAACTCCAGCAAATGATAATCGCCATCGACGGGCCGAGCGGAGCGGGCAAATCCACCCTTGGCAAGATGCTCGCAAAAAAACTTGGCCTGCTTTACCTGGACACCGGTGCGATGTACCGCGCCGCCGCTCTTTCGGCGTTGCGGGAGGGCGTTGATCTCGACGATAAAGCGGCGATCTCGCAGGTCGCTGCCGAAGCGTTAATAGAATTGATTGGCGAGCCCGACAACCTTAAAGTCGTGCTCAATGGCGAAGACGTTTCAACCGACATCCGTACGCTCGAAGTCGCGCAAGCCGCGTCTGTCGTCTCGACGATCTCGGACGTGCGTCGGATCATGGTCGGGCATCAGCGACAGATCGGCAATCGGGACCCGAAGGGCTGTGTACTCGAAGGACGCGATATCGGGAGCGTGGTTTTCCCAAATGCCGATTACAAATTTTTTCTGACCGCGAAACCCGAAGCCCGCGCACAGCGACGCTTCGCCGAAGATTCGGCTAAGGGTCTCGACAGCACTTTCGAACGGACACTGGCCGAGATCAATGAGCGGGACGCAAGGGACGTTTCGCGAGAAGATTCGCCGCTGACGATCGCGCCGGACGCGATCGTGATCGACACCAGCGATCTCGACCTGACCGAGGTTTTTGAGCAGATGCTTGCCAAGATCAATGAGCATCGAACCGAAACGGCGTAAAGTTTGACTTGTCGGGATGCGATGGCTAAGATTTTAGCTTGCTCTTTTCACGCTCCCGTAGCTCAGTCGGATAGAGCAACAGCCTTCTAAGCTGTGGGTCGCACGTTCGAGTCGTGCCGGGGGCATTAAAGTTCGAAGTTTCTGATCTCAAATTTGAGATCGGTTCATGGCGGCTATAGTTCAGGGGTTAGAACGCCAGATTGTGGTTCTGGATGTCGTGGGTTCGATTCCCACTAGCCGCCCCATCTACCTTCATTTTCAAGGAATGTCTGGTGTTTCCTGTAACGGGCTACTGATTCGGTGTCTTTTATCCTAGGTAAGACGCACTGTCTCTATGAGTGTGGTTTTAATTTCTTATGCGTAGCAATTCATTGATGATCGCTCTGGTATTCGTACTTTTCGGCGCGATCGTTGCGATGCCACAGGCGAAAACAGACACATACGTACCGGATGAGGTGCTGATCAAGCTCGACGCCTCGGCTGCGGCCCGGCGGTCCGTTGACAGCCTTGTTAACGAAGGCGCCAATGTGATCGAAAAGTTGGGCGACCTTGGATGGCAGCGTTTGCGGATCCCTCCCGGATTGTCGGTTGAGGAAGCGTTGCAGCAATATCAAAAGCTCGACGGCGTGATTGTCGTTCAGCCGAACTTCTACTACCGGCTATTAGCCATACCGAACGACCCAGACTACGGAAGTGCGCTGATGTACGGCCTGATCAAGATAAATGCGGCGGCGGCGTGGGACCTCAGCACTGGTAGCCCGAACGTGGTGGTCGCGAATATCGACACCGGGGCGAACTACAATCATCCGGACCTTGCGGCGAATATATGGACGAATCCCGGCGAGATCAATAACAACGGAATCGACGACGACGCCAACGGCTTTATCGACGATTACTACGGCTGGGATTTTCGCTACAACGACTCCGACCCAATCGATCAGAACGGCCACGGGACACATACGTCCGGAACGATCGGAGCGGTCGGCAATAACGGTATCGGCGTCGTCGGCGTCAATTGGAACGTGCGTTTGATGACGATCAAGATCTATAGTCCGTCAGGCTCCGACACGACGTCGGCAATGCTCATCGCTGCGTACCAGTATGTGCTTCTGATGAAAAATCGCGGAGTAAACATCCGAGTGACAAACAATTCGTATGGTGGCTGCCTCGAGGCGTGCGGCTACGATCAGGCTACGAAGGAGGCGATCGAAGCCTTGGGCGAAGCGGGAATACTCAATGTCTTCGCCGCCGGCAACTCCGGGACAAACAACGACGCCGCGCCCTTCTACCCAGCGAGCTACACATCGCCGAGCGTTCTCGCGGTGGGCGGCTCGAACTCTTCGGACGGGCGTGTTTATAACTATGGAGCTGTCTCAGTGGACCTGGCTGCTCCGGGAGTCGGGATCCGGAGTACGACGATCAATGGCAGTTATGGAAACTTGAGCGGGACGTCTATGGCGACGCCGCACGTTGCAGGTTCGGCCGCACTGCTTTCGGCTTACAATCCGTCGCTTTCTGTCGCGTCATTGAAGGCCACGCTGATGAATACGGTCGATGTCCTGCCGGCGTTTACCGGTTTTAATAAATCGGGGGGCCGGCTGAATATCTTTGCCGCGCTGCAGAACCAGACGGTATGCAACTTTGCCCTTTCGACCCAGAATATCGCTGTTAGGACTAAGGGCGGGTACTATACCGTCAATATGACCGCGGCACAGAATTGCGATTATTCGATCAAGAGCAATACCAACTGGATAAAGCTCGCCGGCAGCGATGTCGGAAGCGGAAACGGATCGGTTACGTTCCGTGTGGGTGTGAATCCGACGATCTCTCGCACCGGAACGCTGACGATCGCCGGACAAACGGTAACAGTTACCCAGTCGAGAAAGTGATTTTTGTGAAAGTTTGGGCGTTTTTCCAACTATTGTTATTGTGAAGGCGTCTAAGGGTTCGAAACTCACGACCGGCGAAAATGAGAAAAGGCGTTAAAATCAGGTGTTTTCGATGCTTTTTCTTGCAAGTCGGTTCAAAACTGATAGTATATTGATAGTTCGGACGCAACCAGCCCCAAATCATAGGAAGGTCTAATTAAAGGAAATTAAGATGAGAAATATCGTAGCCGCTGCTGGCAAATCTGTTTTTATTGCGGTCATTGCAATGGTTTTAGTTGTATCGGTGTCGGCTCAATTGAGTCTGCGCAGGGCTATGGATACGGACATGGACAATAAAGCGGATTTTACCGTGTTCCGGCCGAGCAACAATACCTGGTACATTTCGAAGAGCTCAGGCGGCTTTACCTTCACAACTTTCGGTATTGCTAATCAGGATTATATGGCGCCGGGCGACTTTGACGGGGATGGTAAAGGCGATATCTCAGTTTGGCGGGACACAACTGGCGTCTGGTATCGTCTGAACAGCAACGGAAACACATTCAGCGCGGTTGGTTTCGGAATTTCCGGTGACGAGCCTGTCGGCCGGGATTATGACGGTGATGGAAAGACCGATCTCGCGGTGGTCAGAAGGACGAACGGTGCAATGATCTGGTATGTGCTTCGCAGCCTCGATGGCGGATTTGTCGCCGTTCAGTTCGGGCTTGCGACCGACTATACCGCCCCGGGCGATTATGACGGCGATCTGAAATTTGATTTTGCGGTTCAGCGTCCGGGTGCGACGGCAGCCGATCAGTCAACCTTTTATATCTCGCGCACATCGGACGGCGGTCTCAACGTTATCGGATGGGGCTTGAGTAACGATCTCGTGGTGCCGGGTGATTATGACGGCGACGGCAAAACCGATGTTGCGGTAGTCCGCGAAGGAGCGACACCGACCTCAAATCTGGTGTGGTATGTTCGAAATAGCAGCGACGGCAGTCTATTTGCTACGAGTTTCGGTCTGACCGGCACGGATTATAACGCCCAAAATGATTATGACGGCGACGGGAAAACCGATGTCGCTGTGTGGCGAGACTCAAACGGTACATTCTACGTTCAGCGAAGCACAAACTTATTCAATACGCTGGTCTATCAGTGGGGCAGTCCGAGCGATTTCCCGGTCGCCAGCTACGATACACACTAAAGTTGGAAACAGTGTTAGATTTTAAGGGTTGAGAGTTCTTTTGAGTTCTCGCCCTTTTCCTTTTACTTTTACTTTTTCTTAAGATGTCGAAGCTTGCTGAAATAATTCGCAACGAGTTTGGCAAAAGGCGTGTCGTCGTACTTGGCGACATTGTCGCTGACCAATTTTTAAACGGGACGATCTCGCGTGTTTCGCGCGAGGCTCCCGTATTCATTCTCAATCATGATAATACCGATACCCGTCCCGGGGGCGCCGCGAACGCGGCCGCGAACATTGCGGCGCTCGGCGGCAAACCGGTGTTGGTCGGCCTGACGGGAAATGACACTAACGGCTCGGTTCTGAAGAAAAAACTGGCGGAATCAAGTGTCGATTGTCAGTACATAGTTTCGGACGACAAGCTGCAAACGACGACGAAGGTCCGAGTCTTGGCGGGGCAGCAGCATGCACCGCGACAGCAAGTGATCCGCATCGATTATGCACACCGCGATCCGATCGCCGAAAGCTTATATGACCGCTTGAAAGAGAACGTCGTGCAAGCATGCGAAGGCGCCGACGCCGTTATAGTTTCGGACTATAACTACGGAGCCGCCGATCCGGCGATAGCTGAGGTCGCTCGACGATGCGCAACAAAGAACGGGATTCCGCTGATCGTCGATTCACGCTTCAGACTGCAGGACTTTTCCGGAGCTGATGCAGCTACCCCGAATCAGGAAGAGGCCGAGCAGATTCTCGGCAAAGACTTTACGTCGGACAGCTGCGCGGCATTGCGACAGCAATTAGGTTATCGCGCGCTTCTGGTGACGTGCGGAAGCAAAGGCATGACATTGTTCGAAGAGGGCGAGTCGCCTCGAAACCTTGAAGCTGTCGGTTCAAGGGAACCGATTGATGTTACCGGAGCGGGCGACACCGTCATCGGAGCTTTCGCCCTCGGACTGGCGTCGGGATTGTCGTTTCTTGATGCGGCGGCTGTTGCAAACCACGCCGGCGGTATCGTCGTCATGAAACGTGGAACGGCGGTCGTGACGACCGCGGAATTGCTTGCCTCGCTGGAATCGCAGCCCGGGGACCTGACACTCGCTACACGAAGTTAATGAATCAGCTTGCCGCTCCCGTGCTGTCTCGAACCGATCTCATTTCGCGCATTCAGGCCGAGCGTTCGGCCGGCGCGACGATAATTCTCGCGAACGGCTGCTTCGATCTGATCCATGCTGGTCACGTCCGTTATCTTGCCGGTGCGAAGAATTTAGGCGGTGTACTTGTCGTCGGGATAAACTCCGACCGACAAGTTCGCGATCTTAAGGGAAGCGGGCGCCCGTATATTTCCGAGGCGGAGCGGGCCGAGATCGTATCTGCCTTTTGGTTCGTCGACGTTGTTACGATCTTCGACGAGCCAACAGTCAACGAGTTGATCGACGATCTCCGGCCTGACATTCATGCGAAAGGGACGGATTACACGACCGACACGGTTCCCGAACGAAAGCGGGTGTTGAGTTACGGCGGGCGCATCGCGATCGTCGGCGATCCGAAGGACCATTCCTCAACGGATTTGATAAAGATCATTTGCAACGAGAAATAGAGCCGTGTGGAAATCTCGCAACAAGATCGAGCTCATCATTGAGGTTTGGGAGAAACTCGACTGCGAGAACGTCGGGGCCGCCGAGATCGAGGCGATCGAAATAGTAGTCGAAAGCGTTTTTGGGAAACCGGCTGTCGAGTCTCCGATGTCGATCGCGCGCCTACTGGCGGACGAAGGCGCCGAGCTTCGACACAGTGAGATCATGGAGCTCTATGTGACGCGAGCATCCGATCGACCTTACGACGCGGCGTTTCTAAATCTATTCGATTTAAACGATCTGCGGACATCGATCAGATCGATCCGGCAAATGGAAAACCTGCGTCGAAAATTTGAGACGGCGGGGGACCGCGAAGGTCTGAGGCTGTTAAGGCAAAAAGCCATCGTTGCAAAGGAAAGCAAATTAGCGATCGCGAAGAAACCAAAGCTTGACGCGAAGCAACGGCATGAAGCCGGCGAGATCGCGGAATGGTTGACGATATGGCTGCAGTCGCCGGAGCTTTTTGAACAATGGGTAAAGCTCCGACGCAGATCTCCAGATTTTGTTTCGCGTTTTGACGAGATCTGAAGAAAAAATGAGACGATTCTACGCCCCTCCCGACCAGTTTGAAGGTCAGGCCGTCAGGCTGGCCATCGAAGAAACGCGCCACCTTCGCGACGTTCTGAGAATGAAGCCCGGTGAAATGGCGCAGATATTCGACGGCGCCGGGCGCGAATTTCTGGCAGAGGTGGACAGTATCGGCAAAAGCGAAACTCTCCTGAGAATCGTTAAAGAGATCGACGCACCGGCACCGGAATCGGATCTCGACATAACGATCGCGGCAGGCGTTTACAAGAATGATAAGTTCGATCTTGTTATTCAAAAAGCGGTCGAGCTTGGCGTCGCGCGAGTTGCGCCCATCGTTACCCTTCGGAGTGAAACAAAACTTCAGGCTGCGTCAAACCGAACTGAACGGTGGCGAAAGATCGCGCTCGAAGCGACCAAACAATGCGAACGAGCCCTTGTGATGGCGGTCAGCGAGCCGGTGACGTTTGATAAGTTCATCGCGGGCGTGAATGCAGATTCAGGACTATTACTGATGTTCTCGGAGAAAGACGGAAAAGGTCTCCCGAAAGCTCTCGGCGAAAAAAAGATAACCGCCCTCGTTGGACCGAAGGGCGGCTGGGAAGATTCCGAGATCGAGATCGCCGAGGAACGAGGCTTTATGCCGATCAAACTCGGTCGGCGGATCATGCGAGCAGAAACTGCGGCGATCACGTTCGCCGCGCTGCTCCAACACCGGTTTGGTGACCTGAACTAGATCTCGTTTTTAATTTTCTTCGGTCGATAATACGCGTCGCCACGCTGCATCAGATGCGCTTTATTTGCGAGACTTTGAATAACGGAATCAAGCAGCACCTTATCTTCCAGCTTAAAATTTACCAGGCCCCGCGCCGCTTCGACATCCGGATCTTCAAAATGCATGACGAGGTACCGCCGCTTTTCCTTTATCAGGCCACCGAGGAACGCGCCCGGAAGGGGAACAGCGCTAACAACGTGTCCGGCGGTCGAGGTTACTGATTTCGACTGTGGATAGATAACAAGGACCGCCTTGTAAGGAATGTGGAATTTTTCCTTCTGGTCCTTTCCAAAGAAGACGAGCCGCTGGTTCTCATCGTCAAACTTCAACATTCCGACTTCTTTTTCGTTGTACCCGAACATTCCACCTTCGTATTTCGCTTCGAACGACGGCGGAGCGGGATTCGACGGCGCCGGAGTGGCGGGCTTTGACGAGGCTTCGACTGGCCGCGGCTGGGCAAAGGCAGAACCCGTGCACAAGAGCGCTGCAATCAACAGAAAGTATATTCGCTTCATGGAAGTTCCTTTATTAAACAAAAATTAAACAAAAATCTGCGAGGAGAAACTAGTGTACTGAACGTTCTATAGACGCTTTTCGCGTGAATTTGGTTGTTTAGGTAGCCGCAGCAAAATCCAGGCGGTTCAAGTAAGGCTTAAGACGCTCCCTTGCGATGCGAACGTACTCCTCGGAAATCTCAGACCCTAGCCACTTCCTGTCTAGCTTATGCGCGACTTTTCCCGTGGTCCCACTTCCCATGAAACAGTCGTAAACGATGTCGCCAGGATTTGTCCAGGTTCGTATCTGGTCTTCTACCAGTTGTTCCGGAAATATTGCCGGATGTTCGAAAGCAATCTTGTCTTTAGACGACGAAGTGCCAACGTTGTAATGGAAAATATTGCCGACCTTTCGAGTACTTTTTATCTCACGGCCAATATCTTCGTCTGGTACGTTTCCTCTTCCGCTTTCTGTAATCCGAAAAGCCTTTATTTTTTGCCCCGCCGATTTTGT
>JBDTWZ010000142.1:0-8341 GCA_040006435.1 Acidobacteriota bacterium | reverse complement strand
GAAACCCCAGTGAACAGTGAAGAACTCGAACTTAGTCTGAGAACTGAATTCGAGATTTACCTCAAAGACGTACTTGTTGGCATGCAGCAAGACGTTGCCGACTTTCAAAAGAACTTTGAAGCTGAATTTGAAAAGCATAGATCACAGATGGACTCGGCTATCCGGAGCCTGTCCGATCGCTTCGGATCAGAAATAAAGTTCGAAAAAGCCTTCACGGAATCTGTCGTGGAACATCTTCGGCTCGCTCGCGACGACGGCGCACAGCTGTCGGCAAACGCCTTCGACGAGGCTCAAAAACTTGAGGTCGCCTCGGCGCCGGCCCATTACGATCAGCTTCGCGATGCGATAAACGCAATCAGTTGCCAGACGACGCAGTCTGCGATCTTGAAGTCTTTGGTTGACCACGTATCGAATTTCACATCGCGCGGAGCCTTCTTTATTGTCAAGAATGATACCTTCGTATGCTGGCGGCGATTCGATCGGACGCTCAATATCAACGACGAGGGCGGTCGGGAGATACACTTTCCGCTTTCCGCCGATACGATGCTTGCCGACGCCGTCCGCACGTTGACGGCGAAAGATAATTTCTCATCATCGCATGCTGAGGACCGCGTCTATTTAGACGCACTTGAGTTTGGACCTTCGGATCGAATGTTTGCGGTCCCGCTTATTGCAAGAGGTCGCGGCGTCGCTGTTCTATACGCCGACTCAGGCAGTGCCGGCGAACCGATCAATCTTGAGGCGATCGAATGCCTCGTTCGGGTAGCAGGTCTAACCGTTGAGCTCCGGGCCGCGTCGACGGCCGCTCAGTCGGGCGTCGTCGAAGCACCGTCCTACATTCCGATGGATAGCTCTGGAAACGTTTCGCACGTTGAAGTGCCGGCTGAGACTTCGGAAGTAAGTGAGTCTTCGGCGGAGGTAGAGGAGCCAGCGGACTTTGCAGAATATACGGGCGACGTTGCTGTCGAGGAAGTGGAAGAAACTTCGGCGATAGAAACTCCAGAATCGGAAGCTAAAACGTCCGGCGCGGAAGACGTCGCTTATTTTGAACCGGTACCGGCTGCCCCACAAGAAGAAGCAAGCGCGGAAGAGATAGAGGCCGGCTATGGAGAGTCGGTCGATTCGACACCTGCTGAAAAGGTCAGCGATTTCGCTTTCGCGTCTAGTGATGATTATGATGCCTCGGCGGACGTGGAGCCGGAACCTGTCGAGGAGTATGCTTACACGAACGACACGGCGAACGGCAGCAACGGCCGTTCATTCGAAACGTCAGCGGAACCTATCGGGGAAGTCGCGCCAGCCACGACGACGAAAAGCCGATTCAGCGATCGAAACGTTGATCTGCCGATCGAAGTTGCGGATGACGAGAGACGCTTTCACAATGACGCTCGCCGTTTCGCCCGGCTTCTGGTCTCGGAGATCAAACTCTACAATGAGCAAAAAGTAAATGAAGGCCGCGAGGCTGCAGACCTTTATGACCGCCTGCGTGAAGCGATCGATCGCTCAAGGGAAATGTACGACAAGCGGGTTAAGCCGGAAGTCGCAGCGAAATTCGATTATTTCCATTACGAGTTGGTGAGTAATCTCGCCGAAGGACACGACGCTAAGCTCGGAGGCCGTTATCCCGGAGCGGCCGTGTAAAACTCCGCATAATTTCTCCTCTCAGGCGAGTCCACAGCTCGCCTTTTTTTTATTTTGTCTCCGGCTTTTCGCGCTCTGAATCAAGCAAAGGCCGCGTTGCCGGAACGTTGTCGGGCGAAGTGTGAATGTGAACGACCTTCCACTCCTTACCGATCAATTTAAATATCAATGTCGTGCGCCCCGATGCGCTTTCAAGTTTGCCGTCAAACTCCTGAGTCTGTTTCCATTTGAATGAGACGTACGCCGACGTAGGGCTAAGCATCTCCACGCGAACCCCGGTCGATTCGAGCGTTACGTTTTTCGTCTTGGAATAACTGGACGTCCTGTTCTCCTTCATCTGTGTCCAGCCCATTGTGACCGAGCCGTTATTGTTAAAAAACAGAGTGCGTTCGGTGTTGTCGTAAACGCTCATGAGCTTTTCGACGTCAACCTGGCGAATGCCTTCGGTCAGTCGATCGAACGCCTCGCGCACGTCTTTCGCCGGATCCGGCTTAGCCCGACCGGCCGCTCCTTTTTGTCCGAACACGATCCCGCTGCCAACAAAAATCATTAAAAAAATCAATCCGAATCTTTTCATATCATGAACTCCTCGACGCGTGAGACATCCACGCAAAAGTTTATAATCTATCATCGCCGCGAGGCCCAATGTTCTCAAATACAAAGCTGAACTTTTAGCCGGGACTGCACGATTTGGTAGCTCGCCGGGCCGCGTCCTACACGATTTCGTTTAGCGGCCGGCAAGCGGCTCTAACAAGCGTAAGTGTTTTTATTGCATAACGTATGCGTGACCGGACGGCATGATTCTTGCGGTTCGCCGTTGCGTGATACGCAATTTTGTTCCCGCTGCGTTCCGATTTACCGCTCTTCCCGAAGAGTACAAGTAAAAATTAGGAGGGAAGCTTCATGCATTCCACGACAAAGATCCATTGCGCAGTACTGTTAATTATATTGCTGTTTTCGGGTACGGGTGCGCTTGCGAGCGAGGTAGACGACTATATTCCCGAGATCAAGGACCGCGTCGCGCGTATCAGCTTTGTTCAGGGCGACGTCCAGATCCGCCGAGCTGACAGCCCGGATTGGGAGGTCGCTGTGTTAAATCTCCCGATAGTCGAGGGCGATGAGATCGCCACGGACGGGAACGGACGATTTGAGATCCAGTTCAACAGCTACACGCATCTTCGCGTCGCTGAAAACTCGCGTATCAGGTTCGTCGGCTTAAAAGACGGCGGCATCGCCCTTAGCGTACCGCTCGGCACGGTGGTTCTCCGTGCGTCCGAGTTTGACGCGAACCGATCATATTTTGAGATCGACGCTCCGCAGACGACGATCTCGATCCAGAAGGCGGGCATGTATCGCATTGAAGCGGGTGTGCCGGACAGCCTCGAGGTCATCGTGACGGCGACTGACGGTGGCGAGGCTCGTGTTTACTCAGCCGATGCCGGATTTACCGTTAAGAATGGCCGTCGAGCAAAAATCTTTATCGGCGGCAGCCAATCCGGCGAGTGGGAAACAGCAGCAGCCGAGCGCTATGTCGACCAGTTCGACTCCTGGGCTCTCGAGCGTGACGCGATCGTTGCAAAGCGTATTCGTGACGCCTACTACGATCGCTATTACGACCGGGACATTTACGGCGCCGAGGATCTGAATGATTATGGCGAGTGGATACACACCCGGAAATACGGTTATGTCTGGCGACCGTATAGCACATCGACAAACCGCTATTCGAACTGGTCACCCTATCGATACGGAACCTGGCGCTGGGTCCCGCCCTATGGTTGGACGTGGGTCAACGACGAGCCGTGGGGTTGGGCGACCTATCATCACGGCAGATGGGTTTGGGATAATGGCTCGTGGTACTGGACGCCGTACGGTCTTTATCGCTACAGCCGAAGCTGGTGGCATCCGGCCTTGGTCGTCGTGAGTGTCTTAGGCGGAAACGTGTGCTGGTATCCTCTGCCGTACAATTACGGATACTACAATTACAACTCGTATTACTACTCTCATCACGGCGGGGGACATCACGGAAACAATAACCAGCATGGCCAGGGGCCTGGATCGGGCAGTCCGACGCCGACTCCCACGCCGACCGGGGCGCCACCGAATACGCCGATTCGCGGCGGACGGGACAAGATCAACGCCCCTCCGTTTGAGAACGTACCGCCGGGCGGCGTGGTAACGGTGCCAGCAAGTGAGTTCGGACGTGGTAAAAACAGCTATGGAACGCCGCCACTCGCGGTTGCGAAGACCGTGTTATCGAAAGTTCCGGATGATGGACAATCGCCGCCGATCCTTCCGACCTATTCCGAGTTGGACGGGAAGATCGGACAGGAGATCAAGTCGATCCGTCCGCCGACCGTACGAACGGAATCCGAAGTAAGGACCGGAGCGACGGTCCGAAAATCCGATGTGCCGCTCGATCAGGAACTGCAGAAATCGCGCATTTTCGGGAATCGCCCGCCGCTTCAGATAAATACAAGCCGGGGCGACATCAAGACAGTGAATTCCGACGACAGCGAACCGCGGAAGACGGGTGCCGTGGGACGTCCAGTTATCAAACGGGACGACAACGAAACTCCGCCGATCCGGCAGGCACCGCCACGTAAGCAGGACCCCCCTGTCTATTCGCCACCGACTAAAAAGTCTGGCGAATCGCAGGACGATACGGTTCGGGTGCCTCGATCCGATCCGCCTCCGCAAAGGGAGCAGCGTCGTAGCGAGCCGATCCGTACGCCAAAGTACGATCCGCCGCCGCGCAACGATCCGCCGCCGCGCAACAATCCTCCAAAACGCGACGATCCACCGCCGACTAAGAGCGAGCCGCCGCCGACTAAGAGCGAGCCTAGCAAGCCCGATGCTCCGGTCGAGCGTAAGAGCAAGGACGGCAGGTAAGAGACAAGGAGAAGGGGAGATAGGGAGAAACGAAGCAACAAGCTCTCCCGTCTCCCCTTCTCCCCTTCTCTCTTTCTCTGTCTCACGAAGATCACGCCGCAGGAACGAAGATCGACCTGTTGATGCCGCGCTCATTCCCGACTACCGCGAAGCGGATATTCTTCATGTACTTGTTTGAAACGCTCCGAATCTCTTCCGGCGTGACCGCCCGAACACCCTTCAAAAACTCGAAGGAGTTTCGCCAGCCTCCACCTATCAGTTCATATCTCGCCAGCTCGCCCACCTGCGCGGCGCTGGTCTCTTGTCCGAGATAATACTTCGTCAAAAAGAAGGCTGCGATCTCGTCGATCACTTCCTTGTTAAGAGTCCGCGTCTGAAGCAGCTTTATCTGGTCGAGCATTACCGAAACGGCTTGATTTGCATCCGTTGTAGAAACGGAAATATTTGCCGTGTTCGCCGCGTTACTATCCATTTCTGCACCTGGCGCGTACGACAGTTGACGCCGGACTCGCACTTCCTGGTTAACGAGAGCGTGAAGGATCGATGTCGCAACCCGCATCGCGTAATAATCCGAATCCCCGAGCGCCGGTGCGGCGAACAATCCCTGGACATAATTTGTCGGCAGTGCGCGTTGAGTTATGTCCAATGTGCCTTTGGAAAAGTCGAGAGCCGGCAGCTGACGTTCCTTGTAATCGCCGCGAGGCAGCTTTCCAAACGTTGCCGCGATACGTGCTCTCAATTGATCGGGATCAAGGTCGCCGACAAAGACGAACAGCAATCGTGACGTTTGCATGACGCTCTTGTGATACTCACGGAGTTCGCCGGGGGTAAAGCGCGAAATGTTCGCCACCGTTCCGCTGACATCGTTCGCATACGGGTGGCCGGCGAAAATAACGTTGTTCTGTATCGTCTCGAGTGCGCTTTCGGGGCTCGCTCCGGATTCGCGAAGGCCCGTCAGGATGCGTTCTCGGTTCAAATCTATGTCGGCCTGATTGAAAGCCGGATTCAGCATCACCTCTGCAAAGATCTCCCAGACGCGATCAAAATTTCCGCGAGTCGACACAAGCGAAACTGCGCTGTAGTCGTTTGAGACAGCAGAGCCGATCGCGCTGCCCAGACGCGAAAGTTCGCGCCTGACCATCGATCGCGGCATTTTCTGTCCCGCATCTGTCGCCGAGGCGAGCATGAGGTTTTCGATCCCTGCGCTTTTCTCATCGATATTTCGCGCTCCGCCGCGGATGAACAACCCGCCCGCAACAGTCGGAGCCGACGGCCGGCGCTTCACAATAACTTTCAGGCCGTTGACGTCGAATTCGGTCACTGCCGCGGCCTGTGCGGAAAAGTCATCCGTCCTCGGTGTTTGGGCTCGAACCACGTCAAACGCAGACAAGACCAAAACGGCGACGACGGAAGCTCTGATAATTAAGCTCATTCTTATTTTCACTGTGCGCCTCCGATAAGGTCCTGCTCGGTCAAGCCGGCTTGTTTTTTCGCTTCCGGCGACGCCAGAGCGATACCGACATGGTTCTTTCCCTGAATATAGGTCTTGATATACCGATTGATGTCGGCACGCGTCACCGCCCGCAGCTTCGCATGATAAGTTCGGAAATACTCGACGCCCGTTGAAGACCACCAGAATCCAAGCGTGTGAGCGTACTCGCTTGCCTTCTCGCGATCGAACAGATCGTTCGCTTCGAGGATCGTCTTCGCGCTTTCAAGTTCTTCATCGGTGAAATAATCGGGCCGTGTGAACTGTCCGATCTCAGCGTACGTCGCGGTCAGAAGCTTCTTTGCGTTCTCAGGACGGGTGACCATCAGTAAGTTGATCGGCCCAACATTGCGCTGCGTGTAGTATCCGAGTCCAGCCGTCGCCGCGAGGCCGGAATCGACTAGCTTGCGCTGAAATCGCGAATCGGGCTGACTGATGATGTACGAAAAAACGTCCGCCGCGTAGGTTGCCGCGTCGTCCTTGCCGATCGATGGGCCCTGCCAGCCGAGTTCCAGAAAAACATTGTGTCCCTGCTCGGCGTCTTCGTCGCCGCCGGTGTTCTTTTCGATGATCACCGCTTCGCTTTTCGGCAGCGGCGGGTGTTCGACAAGTGGAAACTCCTTGAACGGATCTACGGGACGCCGTTCCCAACTTCCCATTATTTGCTCGGCGAGTTTAAAAACGTCTCCCGGTTTCGCGTCGCCGGTGACGATCAGAGCCGCGTTGTTCGGAACGTAATACCGCGACTGAATCGTGCGCATCTTTTCCGTAGTTGCAGTCGCAACCGTTTCCCGTGTTCCGGCCGGTTTTTTTCTGCTCGGATATTTGAAGTAAAGCTTTTCCGACATGGCGAGTCCGAGGTGGCCGTACGGGTTCGCTTCATGCCGATCCAGCTCGCCGATCACGACACGCTTTTCATTTTCAAAATCCTCTTCGTCAAAGCTCGGGTATCGTACCGAGTCGTTAATGAAACGGATCGCCGTCGTGAGATAGGCGCTCGTCGTGTTGAAATAATAATTAACGATCTCTTCGCGCGTGGTCCCGTTATAAATGCTGACCTCGTTGGCGTCCTTTAGATAAGACGTGTCGCCGATCCTGGATTTCATCGCCATGGCCCGCGAGCAAAGAGGATTCGCCCCAAATGTCATTCGACCGGCATTTTCGCAGCCGTATAATTGCACCGCGATATTCGGCTTGAAAAACATGTGTTCGTACAGATGCGACAAGCCGTTGAATTCCGGCGGCTCGGTAAACGAACCGTTACGGACCGCGAGCTCGACAGTGACGATCGGAACGGACGGGTCCTGAAGCACTATTACTTCCAGACCGTTCGACAACGTTTTCGTAACGAATGGGACAGCGTACGCCGGTCGGGCAGATTCAGCCGCAGAGGGCTTCGAAGCGCTCGGCTTCGTCGGCTGGGCGAAAAGACTATTTGAAAAGATCGATAGAACAGCTACCGATGCGAGCAGTAATTTTCTCACCAAAACTCTCCTGTAGGACAGAATCTCTAGTAATTTGGCTCATCCCTTCCACCCCTTTTTAACGATCTGACAGATCGTAATAAGGGCTTCGCCTTGCGGGCGCGGCAAATTCCATCTTAATCTAATGGCAGGAGAAATAATCAATGGAACGCGACAATTTGATGCACGGCGCCCGAACGGCGTTGAATACAAATACGGATACACGGGAATGGGCCGAGAATTACCTCAAGGAAAAAACGAGAAGCGAGAATTCGTCAATGACCGAAGAGGAGTTCGAAAAATACTGGAAATATCACAAACCCGAAATTATGCACGCGGGAGCGACCGAGGCGATGGCCGCGTTTCGCGGCCGAGACGAGAGACAGGAGACGAGAGACCGGAGACGGGAGACGGGAGACGGGAGACGGGAGACAGGCGGCTAGCGACAAGAGAGAGAGAGGAGACACGGAGCCTAGCTATCTGTCTTGAATGGAATCCAGGATCCGGGCTTGTTTTCCATTGATACAAGCATGGCGATTATCTCGTCGTACTCTGAGTAGACTCCTGCCGCTACGTCGCGAGCGGTGTAACCACATCGAAGGGCGAGTTCTATCCAAGTCTGCGTTTCCGCTGCTTCCCCTTCCGCGTCGTTAAGTTTACTAACGAACGCCGCCGAATATCGCCTTTTTCTCCAAGCTTCTGCGATGTTTGCGGCGACCGATCGCGACGAGCGGCGGATCTGGTCAGTTAAGGAATAGGTCTCTTCCTTCGGAAAAGACCTTGTTAACTCGAATATTTCCATCGCGGACTCAATCGCCCGTTTGTAAACGATTAAATCCTGATGGCGCAAGATCTTTTT
>JBDTWZ010000141.1:0-8460 GCA_040006435.1 Acidobacteriota bacterium | reverse complement strand
GTCCGCGTTTCGGCAGTGATCGCTGCAATATTTTTGATCACCGGTTACGGCACAGGCACATCCTTCATGCCCGCAATTGTTGTCGTCAGCCATAAGTTTATTCTCCCAAGGTCGCATCAAATTTTGCCGCCAGACGCGGGATCTTACAACGCATTAGTTGCATGATTTCGAGAGTAGTCGTCCTTGAGCAATAAGAAAGTATAAACGACCGTCGCCCCGCCAAACAACAAAAAGTTGATCCGCAGTTAGGAAAGGTGGCTTGATTAAGCCTTTGCTAGAGAAAACCGCATAGATAGGATTCCATGCCTACGTGCGTGGATAAAAGGGAACGGTTGGTTTTTTGAAGAGAATTGATCAGCCGTTTCCTTTTTTTGTTCAAAAACGCTCGACTTATATCGTGCGGTCTCGTTTCATTTGGGAACAAATTAGTTCACCTAAACCAGCAAAATAGGCTCCGTACGGGATGGCATGAACGTTGCAGAACTATAGATCAAGAGCAACGCGAAACTGTTATTGCGCGTGCCCAAGGAGAGACGATGACGGCATTATTGGATTTTAGAAATTTTAGAAAAGGAATACTCACTGCAGGTTTTGGTTTAGCGATCCTGATCGGTGCGAATGTGGATGCGACTGCACAGTCCCGAAGGGAAATTGAGCGCGAACGTCAGCGGATCGAGCGCGAGGACGCTCGTTATCAACGAGAACGCCAGAGGCGGAATCGCAATGATCGGAACGGTCCGGTAGTTACCCGACGGACGGAACAGCGAGTAGCGAACGCGAACTATTCGAACGGATATCAGCAAGGTTTGCTTGCCGGCGAGTATGATCGACGAAAAAGAAAATACGATCAGTCGAACGTCTATCGCGAAACCGGTTCGTATCCAAACGATGGCGATCCGACCAGCAGCGATTACATTTACCGGCAGGGGTATTTGCAGGGATACAATGACGGTTTTAACGGGATAAGAAACTATTGACCTCGTCCACACCGTCTACATTAAGGCCTCGCTTTATGCGGGGCTTTTTTGTTTGCGCAGGCTGACGCGCTTTCAACTTCAAACCTGTTGTTTGCGATATTTGCGGCGAATAATACCCTCGGCATTCTGGTTGCGAGCAGAGTTTCCGGTGCAAAGGAAGGACACGTTGTTTTGTATCTCATGACTCTCGCGGTACCAGCCAGCTGAAAAGAAGTGAAGCGGAGATCCCGCCGACAACCTGGGCGACTATGAACGCAGGTACATCGGCGGGATGAATTCCGGTAAACGTGTCCGTCAGCGCGCGTGCGATCGTCACTGCCGGGTTCGCGAACGATGTCGATGATGTGAACCAGTACGCCGCTGTTATGTAGGCGGCGACGGCGAGTGCGACGGCGATCGTTCCATGCTGTCGCGAAACGGCGATGACCAAACCGACGAGACCGAACGAAGCGACGACTTCACCGAGCCACTGACCAAAACCCGTTCGAGTCTTGCTCGACGCAAAGAACAGCGGCAGATCGAACATAGAATTGGCCAGGGCGACACCCAACAACGCTCCGAAGACTTGAACGAGGATATAAAAAACGGCGTGCCGCCATTTTATCTCTCCATTCATCGCGGATGAAAGCGACACGAGTGGGTTAAAATGTGCGCCGGATATCGGAGCGAACATCAAGATCAAGGCGGCTAATGCCAGGCCGGTCGCGATCGCGTTTGCGAGTAAGGTGATCGCCGTCTGGCCGCCGGCGAGTCGCTCGGCCATGATACCCGAACCGACGACGGCCGAGAGCAATCCGGCCGAGCCGATGAGTTCAGCAACGAGCCGCCGAGATAATGTTTCCTTGCCCATCCTTTTTTCCGTTCGCCAATTCACAGCATAGTGTAAACCAGTCGAAGTCATCGGTTTCGTTGTCACGTTTGATCACGAAAACCTCCCAGTCGTTTTCGAAGAGTGATTCGAAATATCGATTGTTCGACCCTTTTTTGCACTCACTTCGCAGCGGGCACGTCGTCGTCGAACGACTAAACATTTTCTCGGCCAAGCCCATGAGTTTACCTCCGTTCTACTAGCAGCAGGCGGTCGCAACCTCTTGCCGGGTACCTTCGATATCCGTGAATGTCGGCGTGCAGCAAGTCTTCTCAGCCGACGGCTGAACTTCTCCCGACAGGTTGTCCTTTAGTACAACAAAAACTTCCCACTCATTACCGTCCGGATCATGAACCCATGCCTTGTCCTGCAGCGCGTAGCAGCATGTCGTCTGCATTTCTTCGCGCGGTAGCAAGCCGCTGCTTTCCCATGCCGAGCGCGTCGCAAGTACGTCATCGGTCGTAGCGACCTGAATGCCGAGGTGCGAAAGCGCTCCGCTGCCGTTGAAGGGAACCTGATTTAAGGTGAAATTCAGGGGCGGATTCGAGACGTCGAATTTTGCGTATCCTGTTCGTACCTTTGCCGGTTCGATTCCGAACATTTTCTTGTAAAACTCAATGCTTTGCTCAACATCGCGAACGTTTATTGCGAGATGAGCCTTCAATGTGTTTATGCCTGTGGTTGTATTGTTCATGATTCTAGTCTCCTTAACTGCATAGTAACAATTACGGATTAGCATAATTGTATTTCAAAAATAGTATGAAATATTACTTATGTCAAGACATAATTATCATATGTTAGGATAATTTTATGGGAAAGGAAAAAAGCTTAGACTTGGAACTGTTCTTCGCGGCCCTCGCCGACAATACAAGATTGAGATTGCTGAACCTGCTTCGCGATGGGGAAGTATGTGTTTGTTTTTTTGCGGGAACATTGGACACGAACAACCCAAAGATTTCTCGTCACCTTTCTTACCTGAAGCGTGCGTCGCTGGTTTCGGCGAGACGGGACGGAAAGTGGATGCACTACAGGCTTACGAGGCCGACCGACAAAGCCGCGGCGGACGTGTTTGATGCGACCATGAAAATGCTCGAAGCGAATCCCGAAATGAAAAAGGACCGCGAACGTCTCGTCGATTTTTGTTGTTCACCTGAGGCGCCGGTTCTTATCCAGGGAAGAGCAAAGCAGGTAACCTAAAAAAGGAGGCCGCACCCCGCGACCTCCGGAATCAATGCGCGCCTTCTGTGGTGAACGGACAGATCAAGTATTGCGCAAACGGACCGTCACAACGGGTGCGCAATATTGCAACAGCTTGGTGGGTCTACTAAACTTCTCCTCCATCCAATATTCTTTCTGCAGTGCTCGTCGGAGCGGAGGTTTGTGATATGAGTCGTTCGATATTTTCCGGATTTTGCACGCTGTTTTTCGCCTCGATTCTCGCGGTTGGAATGGTTGCCGGCACAATGTGTCCCGTGGCATTTGCTCAAAAGAACAAAGAAGAGGCTATTTTGCCTCCCCCGCAATATCAGATATTCGACATTGGCGTTGTCCTTATGGCCGACACCGCCTCACAAGGATTCGGCGTATCGAACGGCGGGACCGTGATCGGCCGCTCGATACGCACCGGCGGAGCACAGGCGTTTACGTGGACACAGAGTGGGGGCATTTCGGGCTTGCCGAATATTGCGAATCGTGCATTTTGCGTTTCTAGCGGATCGAACGACAGCGGTATCGTTGTCGGAACATGTGCGGCATCGCTCTTTGGGACAAGCCGACTTCCGATAGTTTGGACGAGTGGCTCGGTGTCGCAGCTTCCGCTGCCGGCGGGCGAGACACTCGGTGACGCGAATGACGTTAACTCATCGGGCGTCGCGGTCGGCTCGGTCAACGGCGGGAGCCTACAGCGGGGCGTAGTTTACAGCGGCGGCAGCGCGACGGTTATCACGCAAACCACATCGAACGGCAGCTTTTTCATCACGGCTTTCGGCGTCAATGATTCCGGTCGCGTCGTCGGGCAGGGAATCGACCCGACGAATGCTGCGCGAAATGTCGGTATTGTTTATGATATCGGCAACGCCTCGGCGTTCGAAGTAGGTTCTCTGGCCGGTTTGAACGGAGCCCTAGCATTTGGCGTGAGCAACGCCGGACACGTTGTAGGATCCACGATGTTGAATCAAGGATCGGGCACGCCTTTTATTTGGACCCAGGCAGGCGGGATGATCGCGATCCCGTTTCCGATGGGCACTTCACAGGGTTCGGCCCGGGCCGTAAACTCCGCCGGCTGGGCGGTCGGTACCGCATCGTCTGCGTTCGCGATCCCGTTTCTTTTTGATGGTACGAACACTTACCGGCTGGCTGACTTGATTCCGCCGGGTACGGGTTGGGACCTTTCGACAAACACGTCTTCCTCGGCGCTCGGCATCAGCGACGGTAATTTGATAGTCGGCACCGGCGTATTCAACGGAGCCGTTCACGCATATGCGATGGTGCCGGTTGTAAATGTCTCGGTAGGCGGGCGCGTGTGGACGTCGAGCGGCCATCCGATCCGGAATGCAATAATATCGATCAGCGGAGGCGATCTTCCGGCGGGCGTAAAATCGCAGACCGGGAGCTTTGGATGGTATACGTTTTCTGGACTTCAATCGGGGCAGATTTACATGCTCACGGTCAGTGCCGGGCGCAACACATTCGCGCAGCCGTCACGGATGATCACGCCGCAGGCCGACGTGACGGATTTCGATTTTGTGGCGGAGCAGTGATCAGGAAACTTCCGGCTCCGGAAGGATGCTGAGTCGGCGTCGATATGTGAGTTGCCGCCAGATCCACTCAATCGGACCGTAAGCGAAATGCTTCAGCCAGATTGAGCTGCCAACTATCTGAAAGAGAAAGATAGTGAGAGCTATGAGCGTTGCGGCCAGGGCGCCGAACCTACCGAACAAACCAAAACCATAACCGTAAAATAGCGTGACGCAAATTATTGTTTGTAACAAATAATTTGTCAGGGCCATGCGTCCGACGGGGGCCAGATAGCTGAGAACGCGCCGCGCTGAATCTTTCTGCCACAAAGTTGCAACGAGAGCGATGATGAACAACGCCAGCGCCGGAACACCGAACGCATAACCGATCACTCCTGCCACACCTGCCGGCGACGGTGGAAACGGCGCCTCGCTTCCTGCAAGCCACGCCATAGAGATATTGCCGATGAGCCCGAGAACCAGTCCGTAAACAAGAACGCGTCTGATGAACGGCTTATGCTCTCCCGGATTCTGGAAGAATCCGCGGCGATATGCGTACATCCCGAGCAGGAACATCGCGAGGATCTTCGGCAGACGCATCTGGAAGATCAAACCCATGTAACGGCCGACGATGTATTGTAGGTTGAAACCGGTGGCGATCTCCCAATAACTGCTTTCTGTGACGGTACGGACAGTCTCATTCCACCTCTCGACTTGCGAGGCTTCGGAGCCGGCGATCGCGTCGGCCGGAGCGAACGCAGTTAAAGCGATGTAAAGAAGAATGTACGTTACAACCGGAACTGCCAATAGCACGGCAACCCATTTCAGCAGGGAAGCGTTGGACTTGTTGCGAAACAGGATAAGAATGAATCCCATCAACGCATAGATGCTTAGGATGTCACCGGCCCAAAGCAGATACGCGTGAGCAAGACCGATAACGAGCAGCCAGAACAGCCGCCGCTTGAAAAGAGAAGCGTTCGTATCGCCGCGCTTTTCGGCGCGAGCTATCTGCAATGCAAATCCGACTCCGAAGAGCAAAGAAAAGATCGAATAAAATTTTCCCTCGACAAAAAAGTGAACCAGGAAATGGGTGACGTGGTCGTAGAGGGGCGCCTGGGCAGCGACGGCGGACGGCACCATCCCGTAACCTGAGAACCATTGTAGGTTGCCAACAAGAATCCCGAAGACCGCAAGGCCGCGGAGAACATCAAGGATCTCAATTCGTTGTCGTGAAGGAACCGGACCGATCTCGCTCATCGCCATCATTCGCTCCTAATTCATTTTCTTGGCCAGAGGACATACGTTTTGAAAACGTAGATCCATGGGACGGCGATCATGGCCACCGGAACCATCATGAAAACACCGGCCATTTCGGCCGCGGGTGAACTGGCAAGCGTCCCTTCCTTCCACAACGGCAAAGCGACGACGATCAGCCACAACGATTTGTAAAATATCATGAATAGCATTATCGGGAGCATCTTCAGCGGATGGATTAGTCCTAAAATACCCAGTGTTGCGTAAGCCGCCCATACGCAGAGCGACATTGCCCTAAATCGATCCCATGGCCCTTCGTGATTGATGATCGCCATCCAGGCATCGGTCGCGACAAAGGATGCCATGAGGAAATAGAACATTCTCAGCAAGTAGATATTTATCGGGCGAACGCCTTCGTAGTGTTCAAGGTTCGGCGTAAAAATGTATTTAATAAAACGCATAATGGTTTTAAGGCGCTCGCGTCCGTGCGTTGCTCTAAAATGTGAGTACCAGGCCGCACAGGTCTACGACTGAAATCTGGAATAAGTTCCTTATCGAGAACAGAATCCTGTTGACGAGAGATTGATGTTTCGGCAGCCAAGGGTACTAAAATTCGACTAAGAAACTGAAGCTGAAGGGCGGGCCAAACAACGGACTACATTGCTAAATTCCTGAACAAAGAGCATACTAGCAGGCGAATCGAGCATAGCTTACTCTTTTCTCAGCCTACCCGAATACGTCGGATACATCCTGACTTAAACAGCGAATTACGATCCAAGACACAGCTCTGGAGACAGACCAGCCGTTTCGAGCTATCGGGCTCAGCTGTTCATGACAGGAATATTTTATGACCGACAGATTAAATCTTATCGAGACGATCGCCAAACAAGACAAGTTCTCTACATTTGCAAAGCTCATGGCGTCGTCCGGTGCAACTGACGTTTTCCTCGGCCCAAGTGGATTTACGGTATTCGTTCCGACAAACGAGGCGTTCGCCAAGATCCCCACGATAATAATGAACGAGCTATTGAGCGAGCCGGATCAGACACAGCTGAAAAGCCTGCTTTCGTATCATATTTTGCCTATCAAGGTCATGGCCGGCAGCCTTGGCGCAATGCCGACCAGGAATTCGGCAACAGGAGAAGAACTGAGATTCTCGGACTCGAACGGACTCAAGGTCAATGGTGCGACGATCCAATCGCGCAACATCGAGGCGACGAACGGCGTGATCCATTCTTTGGATACAGTCCTGGCGCCTTCAACGACCACGACGCCCGCGAGCGTTGCCGTGGCGGCAGCAGCGGCCTCTACGCAGATGCCAGCAGTACCGGCAACGGTTCCATCCGTAACAGGTTCGGTGACAGGGACGGCAATTCCGACCGAGCTCGGTTCAAGCGCCGCAGCGTCAGTTCCGACCACACCTTCGGCTGCAGCGGCAAGAGCTGATACCAAGCCGATCTTCTAAATTTGGTTCACAAGCAACCGGCCGACTCGATCACCCATCGAGTCGGCCGGTTTTTTTGCGCCGGTTACAGATGATCGGCGCATTCGTCCGGAAGATCCCGAGTGCCTATTGTTGTCCAGCGGCGCTCCGTCGAGACTCTTAACAGCAGTCATCGTTATTTCCGTTTCTGTTTCGAGGGCGTTCGGCGGAACGTCGAGCGTGAACTTGCTGCCGTCTGCCGAGGTCAGTGACACACTGCCGCCGCTAGGTGATACCCTGCCGCTCGACGTGCGCTTCTTATCGAGTTGCACTTTTACATCTAGCGCTTTTCCGGGAGTAGTGAAATCGATTGACGGGCCCGTGTGTTCGTCGGCCGTCTTCGCCGGCATCAACGACTTGCATCCGATCGAGATCGCGAGAAAGATGAGGCTACAATTATCAGATTGATCTTCAATTTGTTTCTCCTTTTGGTTCCATGATGGATAGCGACTCTACGGACAGGAGATCTCAGGCGCCGGTTGCAGCGGAAGCTTGAACGTCACGGTTCGGCTGTTACCAAAACCCGGACACGCGAGCTTGTCCGTCGTCGTCCACGTTAGCGTGGCGGATCCGTCCGCTTTTGTAGCGATGTTGTAATTTCCCTCGCCCGTATGAGTGCATCCGCCGCCACCGCCCGAGACCCTCGTCGTACCGCCGGGCGCAAATGTTGTCTTTGCGGTGCCGCCGGGGAACGTTGCGTCGAGATCGAACGGCTTATCCAAACTACAGATCTCGCCTGTGAAAGAGACATTATTACTAACGCCTGCGACCCGGTAGTGGCTATTGCCGAGTCCGGGGCCGACCCCGCACTCTTCCGCGATTTTCTTCAGCTTGGCGAGTTTTGCGTCAACGTCCGGCGTTGAAGGCAGATTCGCCGATCGTCGCTTTTGTTCGAGGGCGACCAAATGATCAATGGCCGCTCGGGCCTGACGGCAGTCGAGTTCAGCCGCGGCGATTTCCTTCAAAACAATTTGATCTTCACTCTCACGCAACGCTTCATTGCTTGTTGTCCCCGAAGGCGTCGCAGTGGCTGTTTTGTTCTTTAGGAGGGAGCACGATAACGACACAGTCATGCAGAGCATAAACAAAAATGTATTCGCGTTTTTCATAAGTTGTTCCGCTGCGCTGGATATTTCGTTAGTG
>JBDTWZ010000140.1:0-8557 GCA_040006435.1 Acidobacteriota bacterium | reverse complement strand
GGAAATCGATCTTGATCTGCATCTTGTAGCCGAGCCAGCCAAAGATGTCGATGTTATCCCAGCCTTCTTTGTTGTCGCCTCGCGGCGGATAGTAATTGATGCGAACGACGTGCGAGAAATCGTTGTACAGATCCGGGTAAACGTCCGGCTGCAAGATGTGCTCGAGCACGGACAGCTTCGACTCTTCCTTCGTCTTGAAATTCTCCGGGTCGTCGAGCACCTCACCATCGCGGTTGCCGAGGATGTTCGTCGAGTACCAACCATCGAGCCCGAGCATCCGAGCCTTGATGCCGGGTGCGACGATCGTCTTCATCCACGTCTGCCCGGTCTTGAAATCCTTGCCGCAGATCGGCACCAGCATCTGATCGGCGAGCGCCGTCAATGCCGGGATGTCCACCGCGAGATTCGGAGCTCCGTTAGCGAACGGCACGCCCGACTTCAATGCGGCGTAAGCATAGATCATCGACGGAGCGATCGCCGGATCGCTGTCGTAAAGCCCGCGTTCGAACGCATCCAGAGAGCCGTGTACCGCAGACTCTTCCAAATAGATCTCGGTGGAGGCCGCCCACACCATCACCAGCCGATCGCAGCCGTTCTCAGACTTGAAGCGTTCGATGTCGGCGATGAGCTGCTCGGCCAGTTCCATCTTGTTTTTGCCGGTCTTGACGTTTTCGCCGTGCAGGCGTTTAACGTAATTTTGTTCGAACACAGCAGGCATCGGCTTGAGCGACGCGAGTTGCTCCGACACCTGATTGAGCAGGTCTTTTTCAAGCACGCCGGCGTTCATCGCGGCGTCGAATGCGTTGTCGGGGAAAATGTCCCACGCACCAAAGACGATGTCGTCGAGCGAGGCAAGCGGCACGAATTCGTTGATCTTGGGAACGTTGTTATCGGTGCGCTTGCCTAGACGGATCGTGCCCATCTGAGTAAGACTTCCGACCGGCTGTGCCAGCCCGCGTTTGATCGCCTCGACGCCCGCAACGAACGTCGTGCTCACGGCTCCCAAACCGACCAGCAAAACACCTAGTTTCCCTTCCGCGGGAGCAATTTTCACACCCTTTTCCGCCATCAATCCTCCGATCTAACGTATAAGAAAGAGAATAGCTTCGGGAATATAGTAAGGCAAACGAGCTTTATCATGAGGCATGTTCTGAGTTATTTCCTTTCGTCGGAGTATGGCGGTAACCAAACGCCGTGCGATATTATGGGGATTCATTTCTCCTTCGTTCGGCTATGTCGATAAGATAATCGAAACTGGGCGATCGGCCGAAGGCATTACGTTGATCAAAACCGGCGACGACGATCGCGTCACGAGCGCTTTTCTACTCGCGGGAAAGCTGGCAAGGAAGACTCAAGGATTAATGAAGACATTCGACCGAAACCCGGCGAAGCCAAGGCGTTGCCTGTGTTTACGGCGACGGGCATCGCAAATCTCTTCGGCCTCTTCAATAGTCTTTGTTCGATTGCTCTCCGCGGCAACGGCACGCAGGGCAGCGGTCGCTTACGCTGACAGGCTCGATCGTACATCTCAACCAAGCAACCGGAAGTGGTGGCGGCGTCTACAATCTCGATGGCACGCTCCAGATTGTTAACTCAATGATCAGCTGGAACATTTGCAGGTCGATGACGGCGTATTGTCCGTCGCCGGATCGGAGTTCGACGCTAAAATGGCCCGTGCTATTAAAATTGAAAGATGAACGGATCAGCCGAAAATGAATCGACGTTTGAGTCTGCGGTCAGAGAAATGTCGCATGAGGTCCGGACGCCCCTGACGAGCATCATGGGGTTTGCCGAGTTACTGCTCGAGGACGAAAATCTCACTGGCCAGACTCGCGAATACTTAGAAGTGATCAGTGAGGAGTCTCGAAGGCTCTCCGGTATTCTCGATCATTACCTGTCGGTTTTATTGGTCGAGAGCGCCTCCGACGCCCCGCCTTCAGCGGAATAGCAGATCAGTCCGTTGCTACAAAATAGAGGAGCTATGATCTTCGAACAAGCTGGCGCGCGGCGAGCCAGACGAATCGCGGATTGACGAGCAGATAGCGCGAAAACAATCGACGCGGTTCCTGAACGAGGCGGAACATCCATTCGAGTCCAAGCTTGCTTACGATGGCCGGTGCCTCGCGAATATTTCCCGCGTAAAGGTCGAACGCAGCTCCGACGCCTATCATCACCGCGTTAATCGATTTTCGATTCGCAGCCATCCACCGCTCCTGTTTCGGACAGCCGAGCCCGACAAACAGTATGTTCACGCCAGCATCGTTGATCTCGTTCGCAATCCCAGCATTCTCTTCGCCGGTCAGTTCACGGAACGGGGGCGAGTTTCGAAACGCGACAATGAGGTGCGGAAATTCTTGAGCGGCACGAGAAACGATACTTTCTAATACATCCGACCGGCCGCCGAGAAATCCGACGCGCAGTTTCTCAGCTTCAGCTCGCTCCATCAGCATCGGCATAAGAGATGGCCCGCGCACCTGAGCCGCCCCGTCATTTCCCTGCAGCCGCTGCATCCATACGAGCGGAGTCCCGTCCGGCAAAACGATGTCGGCCTCGTTAACGATTGCCGCAAATTGCGGATCGTCTTCGGCTTCGATAGCGACGTGAACATTCGCGACGCAAACGTACCCGCCACGGCCAGCTCGCGCGAGTTCCGTAATTCGGCTGATCGCGATCTCATAATTGCAGAGGTCGACCTCCAGCTTAAGTACGGGCACCCGAGTGCGATCAGTTTGTTCGGTCGTCGTCATTTGGTGGTGAGAGTTTCGGCGTAAAGTTTCCGTAATTTTTCTGCGTAAGTGTCCATATTGAACCGTGAGCGGACCGTCTCGCGGGCTTCACGCCGATATTCGTTCCACCCGGTCTCGCCTTCTGAGAGAAGGAATTTCAACTTCCCTACGATCTGCGTAATATCACCGGGATCGACGAGAAAGCCGTTGCGTCCATCTTCTACGACCGACGGCATCGATCCTCGATTGGAAACGATCGGAATGCATCCGGCCGCCATGGCTTCGAGCAGGGCCAGCGAAAGGCCTTCGTAACGCGATGGCATAAGGAAAATGTCCGCCGCGTTGAGTGCTCGGATTTTTTCCGCTCCGGATATCACACCTCCGAAGTGAAAATCATCGCCGATGACGGCCGTCATCCGCCGAATAAACTCCTGCTGGTCGGGGCCCGTTCCAAAACACGAAAATTTGAATTTGAATCCCTGAGCCGCAAGCAGTCTCGACGCTTCGACCATCTCGCTCAAGCCTTTGGCTTCCTGCAAACGGCCGAGATAGATGATGTTCTTTGTGCCCCACGTGCGCTCGGTCTCTTGAAAATCGTTAGCGACGACAGCGTTCGGAAGGATCGCTGTTTTCAAACCGGGCAAAAATTGCAAGACCCTTTCAGCTTCAGCTTCTCCAAGCAGGAGAACGCGGGATGCGGTCCCGAGAAGTTTCCGCGCGAGCGATCCGAGCACCGCGTTCGGAAAATCCTCCATCACGTATCGGCCGCCGTGCACCTGAAGTACGATCGGCCGCTTTCCCGCCGACTTGGCAAGAATCAAATCTCGGATTATCGCCCGCGGCTCGAACGCAGTATTGAGGTGGATTATTTGCGGATCAGCCTGCGCTACGGCGCGACGAAAAGCGAAAGGGAGTTTTATTTGGGTCGCCGCCCAATTAAGTCCGAACTTTTCTCCGTCCCGCCGACCCGCCTTAAAGTGCGCAAACTCGCAGCCG
This sequence comes from Acidobacteriota bacterium, assembly GCA_040006435.1. Taxonomy (GTDB): domain Bacteria; phylum Acidobacteriota; class Blastocatellia; order Pyrinomonadales; family Pyrinomonadaceae; genus OLB17. The sequence continues at coordinate 4,835 of JBDTWZ010000140.1, read as the reverse complement.
CCGTGTTCGATGATGTTGGAGATCATCGTCGAAATTCCGCTGACGTTCTCGTTTTCGTTCAGGCTGGGTGACGTAATGAGGACTTTCATCGTCTCGACGAAAGAATATCGCATCGGCATTTGTGTTGTCATAACCGAAAGACGAATTGCAGTATGAGAGTTCGCCACGCGGGTACAGAGTTGCAAGTCGCGCTGCATTCGCTTAAAAAGAAATAGTCGTGAGAACCGAAACCGCCGTCCGAAATGATGTCGCAGCACTGAAAGCAGAGAACCGTGTACCGCGGTTTGTAATGCCTCTTGTCAAAGGCGCCGTTGTTGCGATTGACGCTGCGCTGACCGTCATTTGCTTTCTCGCCGCGTTTAGCCTTAGAGAGGGGACGTCGGTTTTTTCCTCGACTGGATGGGCATGGTCGCAGGCATTCCTTCCGTACGCCGGTATTCTGTATTTCGCCGTGCCGGTGCGTATTTTGATGTTGGTATACGAGCGGGCGTATCAGTTTCAAGGTGCTTTTTCTTACACACGCGAAACCGTAAAAGTCTTCAAGGCTGTCGCCGTCGGCTCGCTTCTCATCACCGGCTGGGCCTTTCTATTCCGCGGCGGTTACGCCTTCCGCGATTTTTCTTATTCCCGCGGCGTATTTTTTCTCGACTTTGGCCTCGCTCTGTCGGTATTTCTTTTTTCACGCCTCGCGTTGCGATTTGCACAAGGCAGGATTCGCGGGCGGGGGATCAATCTGATCCCGACGCTTGTCGTCGGAACGAATGCGGAGGCCGTCCAGACGGTTCGTGAATTAAAAGATCGGCGCGACCTTGGCTATCGAGTGATAGGCGTCATCCGAACGGACGGTGTCGATCCCGGCGAACACTCCGACCTGGAAGCCAGCATCATTGGGCGATTCGACGATCTTGCTCGGCTTATTCGGGATCTCGAAATTCAGGAAGTCATCATCACGGACAATACTATTTCGAGTGAACGGCTCTTCGACGCAATGATGCAGGTCGGGCGCCGGCAGCGTGTCGAGTTTCGTTTTGCTCCTACGTTGTTCGATCTTCTGCCGCAGAAAACGAGTGTCGAGCAGATCGGCGTCCTTCCCATGGTCCGGCTTTTTCGCGAGCCGTTGTCTGATCTGCAGCGGTTGCTAAAGCGCACATCGGACATCTTGATCTCCGGTTTCGCGGTGATCGTTCTCTCGCCCGTTTTGGTCGTCATTTCACTGATGGTCAAAAGGGGCTCTCGCGGACCAGCGATGTTCAGGCAAGAGCGGGTGGGAATGGATGGGCGTATATTTCTTTGTTACAAGTTTCGGACGATGTACGCCGATGCTGACGAAACAGCGCACCGCGAGGCGTATCGGAAAAATATTCTCGGCGATGCCGAAGCAAATGCCGGTGACACGAATCGGCCGGTGTTCGGAAAGGTCAAAGACGACGATCGCGTCACACGGACAGGGCGATGGCTGCGCCGTTCAAGCCTCGACGAGCTGCCGCAGCTCTTTAACGTTCTGAAGGGCGATATGAGCATCGTCGGGCCCCGTCCGCCGATATTGTATGAGGTCGAGGGCTATGAACTCTGGCATCGCAAGCGGCTCGACATGAAGCCCGGCATCACGGGGCTCTGGCAGGTATCGGGACGTAATCGCCTGACGTTCGATGAAATGGTGCGAACCGATCTTTATTACATCGAGAACTGGTCGCTGTGGCTGGATCTCAAAATTATCTTTCTGACATTGCCGGCCGTGTGGAGAGGAGACGGTGCACGATGATCGATCCGGTTCAGTACAACAGTTTCGCCTGGGACAAAGCCGTGGATGGGTCGGACTGCTGGACGATTCCCGTCTCCGCCGAGATCATCGCAGCTGCGCGTCGTGGAGATTGGAGCGTGGTGCTTACACCGGTCAAAGCGGTACCACGTGAATGGTTCGGAGAAATAACGGGAAAGGATCTGTTATGCCTTGCCTCGGGTGGCGGACAGCAAGCCCCGGTCTTCGCGGCGGCCGGAGCAAACGTCACCTCGTTCGATAATTCTGCACGGCAGCTTGAGCAAGACCAGTTCGTCGCCGACCGGGATAATCTGAAGATAAGAATTGAAAAAGGTGATTCCGCAGACCTGTCCAGGTTTTCCGACGGCTCGTTCGACCTAATATTCCATCCTTGTTCGAACTGCTTCATGCCTGACCTCCGACCGATCTGGAACGAATGTTTCCGCGTATTGCGTCCTCCGGGGATTTTGCTGACGGGCTTCACCAAACCGGAGGTATTCATCTTCGATCAGTTTGAAGAAGACCGAACGGGCAATCTCGTGGTAGCCAATTCCCTGCCATACTCGGATGAGAAAGCCCTATCCGCGGAAGACCTGCAAAAGAAGATGCAACTGTGCGAGCCGCTCGAATACAGCCATACGCTCGAAGAACAACTCGGCGGCCAGACCGACGCCGGTTTCCATATTGTCGGTCTCTACGAAGATTATTGGAATAACGCGCGGCGTGCCATCGACCGGTATATGCCGGCCTTTGTCGCGACGCGAGCAGTCAAACCGTAGATGGCGACGATCGGGGAAAAGCTGAAGGATGCAGAGTCAATACTTCGCGCGCACGGAATCGCCCATCCCGGACGCCAAGCATCGGCGCTCATCGGAATTGCACTAAAACGCGACCGGACTTTTCTGATCGCGCATCCCGAATATAGTTTGACCGGAGCTGACGTTAGGACTATCGACGCGTTGGTTCAGCGGCGCTCATCCCACGAACCGTTCCAATACATTTCCGGTGTACAGGAATTCTACGGGCTCGAATTTGATGTGACGGCAGACGTTCTTATACCGAGACCCGAAACCGAGATGGTCGTCGAACGTGCCATCAAAATATTACGCCCCAGAGGCGACGGGTCGATTTGCGATGTCGGGACAGGTTCCGGATGTATCGCAATTTCGATTCTCCACCAACTGGATCACGTGAGCGGCACTGCCCTTGACATCTCTCCCAATGCCTTGAAGGTAGCCGGGCAAAACGCGGATAAGCACGGAGTGAGTGACAGATTGCTGCTGCTCGAGTCAGATGTATTCCGAGTGCTTGGCGAAGAGCGGTTCGAGATTATTGTCTCGAATCCACCGTACGTGCCCGTTCAGGAAATCGATGGTTTGCAGGCTGAGGTCCGTGATTTCGAGCCGCACCTCGCATTGACGGGTAGCTCGGACGGACTCGCGATCATTCGACGAATCGTCCGGGATGCTCCGAGACACCTGTCGGAACAGGGCCATTTACTGCTGGAAATCGGTTTCGACCAGTCGGAGAAGGTGTTCGCAATGTTCGATCCGAGGCATTGGCATCGGCCCGAACTGTTCCCCGATCTTCAAGGTATTCCGCGGCTAGTTTCCGCCGGGCTGAATTAAAGGAACCTGGGGATGGTGTGAAGCGTAATTAAAATGCTCGAATTTGATAATTGCTTGCGTTTCAAGTTTGAATGGAGTTACTATAAAGGCATTTCAAGACAAGCATTTTGAAAAACTTACAGGTGATTTGGTTGGAGCATGCACGCGTTTCTCGGTTTGCCATTATCTGGAAATTCCACGTAAGTTTTGACCTTTTTTTCGACAATCGGAGGTGAAGGGTATGAAGGGTTTGTTGGCTTTTGTCTCGCTTATCTTAACCGTGGCCTCGTTTTTGATGTACCAGAGGAGCGCGGACAACAAATTATGGTTGGCGGGCTTTATCGTGTTTCTGATCGGAACACTAGTGTTCGGCGGCCTATTTTTGTCGGGACGGGTAAATAAAGGCGAAGATATTCACATTACCGAATAGGCCGGCGGAGCGATCCTCTCGGATGGCTTAAATCGCCAGTTATCGCTGAGCTGCGTCGGAATTTCAAAGATGCGGGCGAACGAGTTCGATAAACCGGACTCTAATTCGCCCGCATTTGTTTCCATACATCCCTGATTGGTGAAATTTCCTCTAAGAACAGGTATAATGTTGACTAAAATGTAAGGATTAATAAATTCTTACATTCTCGTGCCCGAAATCGGGGTTAAGAATGCCTAAAATTGCAGACATACAAGAGACGCCAAACCCGAACGCGGTCAAATTTATTTTGAAGGAGCCGGTTTCGCACGGAACGTCGCACTCGTTCAAGGCCCGCGAAGACGCGGTCGGAAATGAGCTGGCCGAATCGCTTTTCGCGATCGAACACGTCTTGTCCGTTTTCTACATGGACAAGATGATCACCGTGGAGAAGACTGACGACGCCGAATGGGACGAGATGCTTCCGGATCTCGCGGTGCCGATCCGCGCGGCTGAAGCGGCCCAAAGTGCACGGGCGTCCAACGGAAATGGAAATGCTGCTGCAGCGGCGGTCGGCGGCGCCATAGCGGCGGCCGCGGCCGACGATCCTAAGCTTAGGGAAATCGAAGCAATTCTCGACGAACGAATTCGACCTTACCTTGCTGGCGACGGCGGTTGGCTCGAGGTTGTTGAACTCACCGATAATACACTGCGAATCCGTTACGAAGGCGCGTGCGGCAGTTGCCCGAGCTCGCTCACCGGTACCTTGGCGGCGATCGAAAACATGATCAAGGAAGAGATCGATCCGGACATCGAGGTCATCGCTGTCTGATGACCTATTCCCTTGATAGACAACAATTTTCTTGACATAAATCGCCGCCGTTCGTCATAATTCACAACGGTGGCGATTTTCCGTAAATTGTCATGCTCACCCGCAACTAACTTTCTACTCAGAACCGCCAACCTAACCCACAACTCGATTCGTTGCGTATTTCAAGATTTGGAGGAGAAACCCCAGTGAACAGTGAAGAACTCGAACTTAGTCTGAGAACTGAATTCGAGA
>JBDTWZ010000139.1:0-8623 GCA_040006435.1 Acidobacteriota bacterium | reverse complement strand
GGTTTGTGGTATGGAGATCGAAGAAGCGGACGCCGCCGGGCAGTCCGATTACAACAGTCAGATCATTTATTTTTGCTCGACCGCGTGCAAGGAGAAATTTGATGCGAATCCAGAGACATTTCCGGCGGAGTGAGAAATAGATAATCCAACAATGGAGTTATTTTTTGGAAATTGTGGAGGTAAGTCAATGAAAGCACAACAAGTTGGAAAAAAGGAATATGGTTTCACCCGGACCGTTGATATTTCGTTCGACGATGCGACTGAGCGGGTTCGTGAAGCCTTGAAAGGAGAAGGTTTCGGCGTTCTTTCCGAGATTCGTCTGGATGAAAAACTAAAGGAAAAACTCGGCGTGGAGTTCCGTCGCTATGTAATATTGGGTGCGTGCAACCCGCCGCTTGCCTACAAAACCCTTCAAGAAGATATCAATATCGGTTTGCTCCTACCGTGCAACGTCATTGTGTATGAAGCAGACGATAAAAATAAATCGGTGGTCGCGGCAGTTGACGCACAAGCAATGCTTTCGGTTGTCGGAGAAAACTCCGCAATGAACGAAGTGGCAACGGAAGTCAACGAACGATTGCGAAGGGTAATCGAACAAGTTTGAATTGAATTTTAGTTAAACGAAAATATTTAAGAGGTAATTATGAAAAAGCAAATGTTAGTGATTTCGATGGTAGTTTTAGCGGTTCTTTTAAGCGTCGGCGGCGTTGCCGCTCAAGACGATAAAAAGATGAAAATGGAAGGAATGGATATGATGGCGATGATGCAAAAAAGCCCGCATCACAAGATGATGATGGCGCACCGTCAGAGTGTTTTGGCTTTTGCCAAAGCCCTGCGCGATATGGCTTCGGGCGGCAAGTTGGAAGACGTTGAGCTGGCACGAAACGCCTTTGCCGAAATCAAGCGTGGTATGGAAAAGATGGCTGAAATCCAGAAGGATCATATGAGCAAAATGGATCCGAAGATGATGGAAAAGATGAAGCCGATGATGGAGAAAATGCAGGCGGAAAAAGCCGCTATGAAAGAAGATATTCTCGCTCTCGAAAAGGCGTTGCAGGCTAATGCGCCCGATGCTAAGGAAGTCGAAAGACACGCCGCCGCGATTGTCGAGCGGATGGAAAAAATGAAAATGCCGGAGATGAAAATGGGAATGCCGGATAAACCCAAAAAGTAAATGAGTTGGGGAAAGGTGCTTGGAGCGGATTAAACCCAAATGGCTTCAAGTACCTTGTTTTAATCGGTGAGTTTTAAGCCTAAAACGTTACGGAATAACTTGGATAAAAAGGAGAAAATTAATATGAGTTGTTGCAAGTCTTCATCCCAAAGAAGGGTTTCACGCAGCCATGAAACGACTGGAATCCGTCAGACTCGAAAATGAGGTCAAAAAGTACGCAAAAAGCTCATAGTCGCTACAATTCTCGCTACACTACAAATAAAGGGGTTCAGCAAAAATCGCTGAACCCCTTATATTCACTGGAGCCGGTGATAGGACTTGAACCTACGACCTGATGATTACAAATCAACTGCTCTACCAACTGAGCTACACCGGCAAGGGCGTTCGGGGCGACGCGGACAAATTGTGATACTAGCAAGTGCCGCTTTTGAGCGCAAGTTTATGAACTACGTCCGAAGGCTGTAAAAATCAGTCTATCAGGCAGTCTCGTGCCGTTTAACAAAGAAAATAGTTGTTGACGCATTTTTGCCATAAAGGTTACGATACTACTGGCCTGGAAACTGGCCGAACCGCCATTTTAGTCCTCCGCTTCTTCATCCGGAGTTCTTCAAGTCCGACCAATTCACCGAAGTAAAAAGGAGAAAATCGTGAGATCTCAAATCGTTTACAAAAAAGTTGCTGCGGGCACATTCGCAGCCTTCGTAATTTTTGCTGCTACTGTGTCAGCCCAGCAGCGGAGGGAAATGCCGCCGGTCACTAATCCCCTAGTGCGAAGCATGCGCGTGGCTGAGAGGAACAATTTATATTGTGCCGGTTACGTGCAGACGTCGCCCATCGACACCAGCCGACGCATCGTTGGTGCGGTCGAAGAGCAGGAACAGTTCATGTACGCGCAGAATAATTTCGTCTACATCAACGCCGGAGCGAATAAGGGCGTGCAGGTCGGCGACATGTTGAGCGTTGTTCGACCCCGCGGACAGGTTAAAACGCGGTGGACGCGCAAGGGCAGTCTTGGATTCTATGCCGAGGAAGTGGGTGCTCTCGAAGTGATCAGGGTAAAGCCCGAGGTTTCGGTTGCGAGAGTAAAAACTTCTTGCGACGCCTTGCTGCTTGGCGATCTTGTGCAGCCGACGCAGGTGCGCGTCGCCCCGGTACATACGCAGCGGCCGTCAATGGATCTGTTTGCTGACTCCTCCGGAAAAGCTGTCGGCCGTTTGTTCATGGCCCGCAATAATGCCGAAGCTCTCACCCGCGACTATATCGTGTACATCGATCTTGGTGCAGAAGATAATGTTCAAGTCGGTGATTACCTGACGATCTTCCGACCGTTAGGCGACGGCAATCCGTATTTCGGGGACTGGGGCGAATCCGTGAGTGCACGTGATGAAGGATTCCAGAGCTTCGAATACCGAGGCGGCCGCTTTTCAAATCAAGCCCCGAGGAAATCCGGCGACACTGCAAAGGGCAAGGTCGTGAGAACCGAAGCGGCGAAACATGACCGGCCGAAGATCCGAAAGATCGTCGGCGAAATGGTCATCCTTAATGTTAAGGAAAGGACCGCGACGGCCCTCATAACAAGGACCGCTCAAGAGATCCACACTGGAGATTGGGTCGAAGTTCAGTAAATCGCGAACTGAAATCGCGCAGAAATCAGAAGAGGCTGTCCGGAAAGGCGGCCTCATTTTATTTCGGGCGCTGCTTCAAGAGAACAGAGTTATTCGGATTTACCGACGATAGTTTGTCCAGCGTCTTTTGCAGATTATCGGTATCGTTCTTCTCGATCAGCGCGAGCGCGAGATTTTGAAGCGCATTCTCGTTGTCGGGACGACTCGCGAGAGCAGCGTTGAACTCCTTGATCGCCCGATCGATATCACGCGGAGTTCGCAAAAAGAAAGTAAGCCCGAGATCCGTGCGAACGTTGACGTCGTTCGGAGTTTTTTTCAGTACCGCGGAATACCATCGTTCTGCTTCGCCGTATTGCTCGGCGTCGAAATAAGCGTTGCCAAGCTTTACGGACGGCTCAAGTTCACTCGGGCGCAAACGGTTCGCTTTCTCGTAAAACTCGATGGCTTTGTCGAACCGCTGGATCTGATAGTAAAGATCGCCCGCCGTCATCTGTGTTTCGAAATTATCCGGCTCACGTTTTGCTCTCTCGATCGCGGCGGTGACTTCGGGCAGAGCTCCACTTTGCGTCGGATTGTTGTCCTGAGATATGGGCGGATGGTTCGGCGGCAATCCCGAATTTGAGATCACCGAAGTATCAGACGCGGAGATTATGTTGTCACCGACCGACGCTGATCGATTCACACTGTTCGCAAACAGAAAGCCGATGGCGAATCCGACAATGAGTCCGCCTATTCCGAATAATAATTTCTCGGTGTTCATACTATGTGAGCGTTATCCCTATCGACTGCAGAAAACGATCGGGACGTTCGCCGCCGATCAGTGCGAAGACGAAATCGTTTTGTATCGTCTCGACTTCCTTCCCTGTCCGCACGTCCTCCAGAACGAGTTCATTTTCGCGCATTTCCTTGATCGCGATGCCGAATCGTAGATCGAGGGTCCCATCGTCGGCGCACTGATATAGCTGGAATTTGTTTCCGAACTTTACGGTCGGGGCGAGAAAGGTCCGAACAAGCAGCGTGACGTGATTCATCTCGCTGGCCGGACGCGGCTCGATCGATGCTCCGATCCGATTTACGACCAGATCGACCGCTGCCTCGACGGCGACGTTTCCGCCGCCGACCACGACGATGCGCCGTCCTCGAAAATCCGAAGGGTTCGTCAGGCTGTACAAAACCTTTTGTTCGTCCCGGCCATTGATGCGGAATTTCATATCTTCATTCGGAAGCCGGAGCCGATTCGGCGCACCGCGAAGCCCGATTGCGATAACGACGCGCCGCGCCCGGTAGGTTTGTTTCGATTTGTCCTCGCTCCGTTCGGTTTCAACGACGAAATAATCGCCGTCATCCGCACGTCTCACCGCTTTACAGCTTTCGAACTCGTTTACCGCGACCCCGCGTTCATCGAGTGCGCTTAACCATACTTGCAGAATATTCTCACGCTGATCACCGGGAACTCGTCCGACGATCTGCTCTGCAATATCGAGGCGAAGCTGAGCCAGTATGTCGTCCTTACGAGGAAGAAACTCTTTCTGATATGTCGCTACGAAATCGCTGGGGGTTTTTGCGCTGAGCTCGGTGATGATCCGCGATCGTAATTCCGCTTTGATTTTCTCGCGAAGTAGTGGGGAAAGTTCAGCACGCAGCGCAACCGGGATCTTCGATACAAGTCCCTCGGCAATAGTCGCGGATTCGTCGGTGATAAGGAGATCGAACGGCTTACCTAGTTCTTCAGTGACCGTTGCGTAGTTTTCGTCGTCACTCGCCGGTGCGTATTTCGATTTTGAAAGTCCCAGGCCGGCCGCCGGAAGGCCGCCAAACCATTCCTTTGTGTCGGGCTTGAAAAAAATATACTTGCCCTTCGGATAAGCATCGATAGTCGACAGCACCTTGTCCTGCTCGATCGCGACGTATCTGAGCCCCGACTCTTTTGCGGATGCCGCCGCGGACGCGCCCGCCGGACCGATGCCGATCACCGCGACATCGTATTCGACGCCCGTATCCACTCCCGCCTTTTCCAGATCGGACGCGATGTGCGATATCACCTCGCAGCCCTCTTTAACCGCATTCTTGATGAGCGGCACGCCCGACACGTCGCCGATAATGTAACAGCCCGGAACGTTGGTTTGATAGCTCGCTCCGTCACGTGTCGGAGCGGGCCGCGAAACGACCGGCTTTGTCGTGTTGATCACGATGCAGGCTTTCGGATTGACGGGACATTCCGCCTGACATGCGGTGTCCTCCATGCAGAGATCCGGCGCCACCGCCGCGGCGCTTCCGTCGACGATCGCCAGAACGTCATGTGGACAAGCGTCGACGCACGCCTGGCAACCGATGCACCGGTCGCGAAAGATCACGGGATGCGGGTAGCTCGGGCCCGTGTATTTTGAAATACCGAGTTCCGCAAGCTCCGAACTGATGAGCGTTCGAATGTGTAATTTCGAAACAGCCTTCTCGTCCCGCGACGCGAAAAATCCGAATGCTCGTGCAGAGTCGTTGAGAACGACTGTCAGCCCGACAAAGATCAGAGCGAGCAGCACGCTTGTCCATCCTGCCAACGACAGTCCCCCGAACACCGGAGCGTCGCCCGCGATCAGATTCATCCAGATCAGCAAGCTGACGAACAGCAAACAGGCTAGCGCTTGAACAAGTCTCATTTTTCGTTCAGTCGTTTGATCTGATCGGCGACGACGCTGCGGCGATGAGCAACCGCCGCCTCGCCCAAAAATTCGCTCCAGCGATTCACCTCGAACGGGTGCGAGACGTGGCAGGAGACGCAGTTGGCCGAGGGTGCTGCCTCGGTATTGTGACAGGCGGCGCAAGTCTGACGCGGCGTTTCCAGATCAATCGGGGTGAAACTCGTGTGACAGCTCGAACACGAAACGCGTCCGTTCGCGTCGGCGGTCATTCCGTTCGGTGCGTCGAGGCGCCCGACATGAATTATGTGGAATTCACGACTGCGACGCTCTTGCGCCGATTCATCTTTGGTCGCCGAACCCTGTGCCGCAGGTATTGTCTCGGCGATCTCGCGAAACATTCCCTTCCAGATCCATTTGCCGTCACGGACCGGATATCCGAACGATCCGCCATGCGGCGTTCGCACTTTCTTACCGTTGTACGATCCGGCGTTATTATCGTTGTGACATTGGGCGCAGGATTCCATCGCCGACGCCTTCATCTCAAATTCCATGCCCTGATGCTGAACGTGACAGACGATACAAGTAATTCCGGCCACCTCATGTGCGCTAGTATTCGACGCATGAAACTGCTCGGCCTGATGACATCGGATGCAAGCGTTCTCGAGCGGCTCGTTCGCCGCGTGACAGGTTGTGCAGGAATTTGCGTTCGAAGTAACGGCGATCCTTGTCCTTTCGAGCTCAACCGCATGCGGGATCGCGAGGGGTTTTTCGGCATAAGCTTGCGGATATCGGATGAACGCTAACAGACCGATAGCACCGACCGCTACAAACGCCCACAAAAAAAGACCGACACGCCACGGACGCCGCAGATCGCCGGTGGGTTTCCAGTTGACCGCGGCTTTTCCCGGTTGCGGTTTCTCGGTCGGGCGAAGCAAGCTTCCCCACTCTTCTTTTTCACGAGTGCGTTTTTCCCAAAAGACTTTTAGGACGCTCGCCTTTTCCTGTGCGATCTTGTCAGGCGAAGGTTGATCATCGGGGACAAATCTGGGCTTGTGCTCGCTTAAACTTTGGCGGTTGACGATCAGCCTCAGCTCACCCGACCGAATTTCCAGACCGATCATAAATGGGCCGATCTGAATTAGATCACCGTCGGAAAGAACATCCGTCTTCCTCGGCCCAAGCAGGCGGCCGTTCAGGCTCATAACGTTCGTAGTCGAGAGATTGATGACAAAGTATTCCGATTCGAGGAAATTGATGCCCGCATGAATTCGCGAAACCGACGAATGATCCAGACGAATATCGCAAGACCGCAGCCTTCCGAGAAAGATGGCTTCTTTGTCGAGCGTTATGAAGCTCTCGCTCTCCGCAAGCCGCACCGCGAATTTTCCGGATTCCTGCTCCATCGATTATCGAACGTTGAAGTAAACGACCTGCACAATATGGATGATCATCAGGACCAACATCAAAGACGTAAAAAGCACATGTGGGGCGACCCATGCCCTAAGCAAACTGTGAAGATAACAGAGGGCGTCGATTCGTCGCAGTGTGGCCGCGCTTTCGACCGCTTCCATCAAGCGGGCTTCCTCGATCCGTGACAACGTGTCGGCATCTGCGCGAAATTCCTGTCTCGCGTCGGCGAGCATTGAATTCAGGTCCTCGCGCCGAAGATACTGCCGAAAAAGGTAGGCCGGGCCGAGGAACTTGCGACGCACACGAATTTGGACGAGATCTCTTAAGGTTTCGTTCTCAGCCTGCGCGCCGATGTCGACGAGCTGTGCACGAAGCTCTTCGCGACGCGCCGTGAGATCTTCGAGCAGTAAAGGTTCGCGTTCGATCTTCGTCATGAATCGCGGGACGACGATGTAGCAGACGGCTCCGAAAATGCCCGACGCGATCACCAGATCGAAAGAGATCATGAGAAGCGACGTCAGCAGGCCGCCCGAGTTTGTGCCGCCGTGGACGAGCAGTAACACACCGGCAAGTACTCCGAGATAGATGTGCGACAGCATCCAGTATCGAAGTGCTCCCGCACGTCGCCGATAGATCTGCTTTCGGACAGGATAGGCCATCACCCAAACGATCGCCCCGAGCCCACCGAGACCGCTGAGCCATCGCATCGTCAGCCACGATCCGGGTGTGAGCGCAATGTCCTGCGAGAAGCGGTTTGTGCCCCAGATAGCAATTCCGCCGACGGCGAGAACCATCAAAGTTCCAACGACATGCCAGATCACCGATAACGGATCGAACTTGTGAATGTTCACACCGATCGCATGCGTCTTGGTTCGCTCGATGAAGCCGAGAGTGGTGTTGATCTCGTCAAAGTACTCATGCGGATTGACCCGCACCAGAGCCCCGGTCGGACAATTCTCTTCGCACGAATAGGCCGCTCGTTTCGCGTTCGGCGGATTCATCGGCGTGTCGCGGCAAAGGTTGCACTTTACGGCGAGAAGATTCTCGGTCTGGGTAACTGCATCAGGAAGTTCGCGCTGGCGAAGCGAAACATACTCGAGAGCTTTCGCGATAAATGTCTTCGATGATTTGCTCTCCGGTTCAGGATCGCGTGGGATAAGGGAGATCGCGTTGTACGGACACTGCGTGGCACAATCACCGCAGCCGATACAGGTTGATGGCTCGATGTCGATCTCACCGTCCGGGAAGCGAGCGATCGCACCCGTCGGACAACCGGTCATGCACTCCGGATCCTGACAGTGCATACAAACCGAAGGCGCCAGAACGCTCTGCAGGCTTCGACTCTTAACTTTGACCGGACGCTCGATATGAATTCCCCGTCGGACCAGACGCGAATGGCCGTGAACCTTGTGGCAGGCTAGTGAACAGTTTCCGCAGCGGATGCACTTCGCCATGTCCATGACGAGCAGATTTACGCCATCGACAATACCGGTTTCGATCTCCTTACTGGAAGCGGCCGTCATGCGCCTATCGACGGGCGGCTCGGGAACCTCAGGATCGTCGGCGATTGAAGAGCGCCGCAACAGCGGCATGACGGCGGCATTTAATTCCTCGTCCTCACGCAGACGCGAGACGGCGATCTCTACGACCTCGGCACGCCCGCGGACCGTCGCGGTATATTTCCAATCACCAGGTACGGCGACGGCTTCCAGACCCAAACATGTGCCCGCACCAAGAAAATCTAAGCCGATGGCGCGTCCGGCGTCCATCCATAGCTC
>JBDTWZ010000138.1:0-8639 GCA_040006435.1 Acidobacteriota bacterium | reverse complement strand
GAAACTCGCCGAATCGGATCCGGCGGTGAAGTCCGGCATCTTCGTCATGGAGTACATTCCTTGGTACGGCTCGGCGTCGCTGATGCTCAGCAACGAGTTCCACAATAAGATCGCGGAAAAAAGTTTCTAAGACGGGACGATAGTTCCACAAAAATTTCGTGGTTTTCTTCTCATTCGCGACAAAAAGAAAAAGCATAACCACGAACACACGAAACAATTCGAAACCCATTACCACACCGACCACGAAACCTATAGGTGGCCGACCGGGTGGCTCGTGTACGACATCATTTGGTCGATATCACCAGATGCTGCGGAATAGGCGAGAGCGCGATGTGGTCGTTTCGCGTGAAGCCGGATTCCTCAAACATCTTCTTCAATTCCACCAACGTATACGCATCGCCGGCGGGCGTAGCCGCAAGCATGACCAAGGAGAACAGAGCCTCTGCCGGCGGCGACACGCGGTCGTTGTTCGGGATGAATTCAAGGGTGTTCGCTTTGCCATCGGGTTTGAGAGCGTTATTAACTTTCTGCATGAACTTCGTATTCGTTTCCGCGTCGAAGTGATGGAGGAAATTTGTCACGAGTACAACGTCATAGCCGGATCCTAAATCCACATCGAACGCACTTCCCGGGATAAGGTGATGCCGGTCGGCAACTCCGAACTTCTCGGCATTCTCCGTCGCAACCGTCAACACATTCGGCCAATCGACCGCGTGGATCTCTGCGTTCGGATAAGCTTTCGCGACGAGGATGCCGAACATGCCATGGCCTGCGGCGATATCGAGAACCTTGATCTTCTCATCCGACGGATACCCGAGATTCGCGGCGATCGCTTCACCCGCAGGGAACATCAGCGGCGCCATCGCCCGTGCGAAAGTTACCCACATCGGGCTTTCCGGATCGACCGAGCCGTCTTCCGTGACAGTCGTTCCGCCCTGTCGAACAGCACCGGTAAGATCGGCGTAGCCGCGCATCTGCGTCGGGCCCATAAGGAACTCCACCGCGCTCGCCATATACGCCGGCGAATTCTTGTCGAGAAAGAATGCGGAGTCCGCAGTCTGTGAATATTCGTTGCCGGATTTGGTAAGCAGACCGAGAACCGTTAGGGTGTCCGCAAGAATACGAATCCCGCGTTCGGAAGCGCCGGCGGCGGATGCGATTTCAGTTGCAGTCTTATTGCCCTCGGCGATCTTAGTAAAAAGGTCGAGTTCGACCGCAGCCTTGAATGCGGCCGAATGCTGAAACGCCGTCATCAAATGCCAGATGGGTTGCAGGTCTACTTTGGGTGCTGTCTGTGTCATGTTTCTAACCTCCGAAGCTGATTTGATAACGTATCTTGCCAGAATTGATAACCCGTAACAACTCGACGCCCAACGCACTAAACCCGACGTTTAAGCGTGCTATCATTTCGAGTATTCCACGAATTTGAATGAAAACAGATCTCATCGTTACCAACATCGGTCAACTCGTTACATGTGCATCGCCCGACGGTCCGAAGCGGCTCGCAGATTTGCGCGACGTCGGAATTATCGACGATGGGGCGATCGCGGTCACAGCCGGAAAGATTGTGGCCGTCGGAAGCTCGGCGGAAATCGCGACTAAAGTCGAGCCTGACCAGATCGTAGATGCAGCAGGCAAAGTTGTCCTCCCTGGTTTCGTCGATCCGCACACGCATATAGTTTTCGGAGGCGACCGACTCGATGAGTTCGAGTTGAAGATCAAAGGCGCGGATTATCTGGAGATCCTGGAAAATGGTGGCGGAATAATATCGACAGTTAGAAACACGCGGCAGGCATCGCTGGACGATCTCGTGGAGCGCGGCATCGAACGCCTCGACAAGATGCTTGCATGCGGTACGACCAGTTGTGAGATCAAAACCGGTTATGGGCTGGATCTGGAAACCGAGATGAAGATGCTCGACGTTATTGCCCGACTCGACGAAGTCCACTCGATAGATATCGTCCCAACCTTTCTCGCCGCTCACGCTGTTCCACCCGAGTTTAGGGCGAACACGAACGGGTACGTCGATCTCGTCTGCAACAAGATGATGCCTGCGGCGTGGAGCTGGTTCGTGGGTTCGCGATTCCACGGGCGGACTGCGTTCTACGCGGATGTCTTTTGTGAAAAGAATGCTTTCAATTTGACTCAATCCCGGACGATTCTTGAAACAGCGTTGAGTTTAGGTTTCGGACTCAAAGCCCACGTCGACGAGTTTACGAATCTTGGCGGCAGCCGGCTCGCTGTGGAACTTGGCGCGACGTCGATCGATCATCTGGATGCGATATCGGACGAAGAGATCTTCCTGCTTGCCGCGTCGGATACAGTAGGCATCGTTACCCCGACCGTGAATTTTAATTTCGGAAGCTGCGAATTCGCTAACGCGAGAAAGTTGATCGACCGCGGATGTGCGGTCGCACTGGCGACCGATTACAACCCGGGCTCTGCGCCGTGTCCCTCACAGCCGATGGCGATGGCGATCGCCTGCCGATATCAGAAACTTTTGCCGTCCGAGGCCCTGAACGCTGCCACGATCAATGCAGCCTATGCGATCGGAGTGGGAGCAACTCACGGCTCGATCGAAAGAGGGAAGGCCGCTGATCTTTTAATTCTCAATACCCGCGACTACCGCGAAGCCGCATACGAATTCGGCGGCGATCCGGTCGAAAGGGTTTTCAAATCCGGTCGCGACGTCACTTCACACCGAGCACGCTAGTTTCCACTTAAGAGATATTCGAGCGGAGCTGAAGCACGTTGAGATAAGCACCCGTTGCCAGGATTCTTGGGAGTTTTTGATAAAACGCCGCTCCGGTTTAGAATCGATTCCGATGAACGACATCGAGCTGAATGGTGAGGACCTGACATTCGAACAAGTTTCGGCGGTAGCTTACGGTAAACCCGGATCTCCGAAGGTGGCTTTGTCCGGCCACGCCAGGGACAGGGTGAATCGATCGGCTGCGGCCGTCGAAACTCTTCTCGATCGCGGAGAGATTGCCTACGGCATCACTACCGGCTTCGGCGCTTTTAAGGACAAGATCATAAGTCGTGACGAGGTCGAACAGCTGCAGCGGAACATTGTTCTCAGCCATGCAGTCGGCGTCGGGAAGCCTTTCGATCGACCGACGGTCAGGGCGGTCATGCTGATCCGGGCGAACACGCTTGCTCGCGGATATTCGGGAATAAGGCTGGCGACACTTGAGCTCATCCTCGAATTTCTGAATCGGGGCGTGCATCCGTTCATTCCCGAGAAGGGAAGCCTCGGCGCGAGCGGCGATCTGGCTCCGCTTGCGCATTTTGCGTGTGTTCTGATCGGCGAGGGCAAGGCCGAATTTAATGATGAACTGGTTTCGGGTGCACAAGCGTTATCCAATGCTGGACTTGAACCTATCGTGCTCAAAGCGAAAGAAGGCCTCGCGCTCACGAATGGAACGACCGTCATGACCGCTGTCGGATTGCTCGAGACGGAGCGTGCGATCCGCCTCGCCGAACTCGCCGACATTGCGGGATGTCTTAGCCTCGAAGCGCTTCACGGAACGGTCTCCGCGTTCGACGAGCGCATTCACGCGCTTCGCCCGCATCCGCGCCAGATCGACTGCGCACGAAATTTACGACGGATTCTGAAAGGAAGCGAGTTTGTTCGCGGATTCGATCCGACAAATGTCCAGGACGCATACACGCTCCGGTGCATGCCGCAGGTTCACGGAGCCTGCCGTGATGCGGTCGCGTATGCCGAATGGCTCATCAAGCTTGAGTTGAATGCAGTTACCGATAATCCGCTTATCTTCGTCAGCGACACGGAAAGTGAGGGACAGGGCGACGCGGAGGAGACGCTCGCCGGGTCGCCGCGTCTCCCTGCCTCTGTGTCGATCGAAGTTATCTCCGGTGGAAACTTTCATGGCGAGCCTCTCGCGCTTGCGTTCGATTATCTGGCGATCGCGCTCTCCGAGCTTGGGAATATTTCTGAGCGACGTATTATGCGCCTTACGGACGAAGCCTCGAACGCTCATGTCCTACCGGCGTTTCTCACAGAGTTCGGAGGATTAAATTCGGGCTTCATGATAGTCCAGTACACTGCGGCCTCGCTTTGCACGGAGAACAAGATACTCGCACATCCGGCAAGTGTCGATACCATACCGAGTTCGGCGAACGTCGAAGACCACGTTTCAATGGGCGCGACTGCGGCTCTAAAGCTAAGACAGGTTGCGGAAAATCTCGAGCACATACTTTCGCTCGAGTTGTTATGTGCCGCACAGGCTGTCGATCTTCGGCGCAAATCGATCGGGGCGGAGAAGACACTCGGCGAGGGAACCCGAGCGATCTATGATGAAATCAGAGGCCGCGTTCCGTTTGTGGGCCGGGATGAATACATGAAGGATCATATCGATGCGGTCAACGAGATCGTTCGCGGGTATGAACCGGGGGGAGCCGCGTAATGGCAAGCGAACACAAGACGACGATCTTCGCACGATTCTCTCGCTGGATCGCGGCGATAACCGGTAGGCCGAAGACGTTCTTCCTGGCGTTTACAGTGATCGTGATCTGGGCGGTCACCGGGCCCCTTTTCGGATTCAGCGATACCTGGCAACTCGTTATCAATACCGGAACGACGATCATTACGTTCCTCATGGTGTTTCTCATTCAGAACACGCAGAACCGCGACACGGAAGCGCTTCAAATAAAACTCGACGAGGTTATTCGGTCGCTCCGCGGGGCGAGAAACGAGGTATTGGATCTCGAGGAAATGGACGAGAAACAACTCGATGAGATTCGACAGGAGTACCTGCACCTCGCCGATCACGCCCGGCGGCACATCGAGGAGCGGGGCGGAACGCGAGAACGTGATTCTAAATTATGAGCCTGCTCCTTCAAGTTTCCATTCTCGTAATATCTAGCTTTCTGTTATTGACCGTCGCCTCACGGGTGGGTTTTGCTCAGCCGTTGAAGCCGGTCGCGTTCAGCCATGTATTAGAAAAGCGTTTGTCGTCTGAAATTAGCGGCGGAGAATGGAATTTCGAGAACTTCTGCCAGGTTTCGAGCGACGTTGTTTCGCGTCGGGTCCTCGAAAGCTACGGTTCAATGTTCGTCGCGAACGAGTCGGTAAAGCTGCCCCCGACGTGCGTTCACAAAGGTGAAGGTGACGTCCTGAGGTATCAACGCAAACTCGGTAGAAAGTCGTTGGTCATAGATGGGGTTCAAATAGATCTTCAAGCCGCTGCAACCGACGCTCTAGCAGCGTCGATCGCTGAAGCCGCCGCAATGGGCTTACGGATCACGCCTCTGGACGGCGCGATTGCCGGTGGTCGCTCGTATGGAGATACGCTGATGCTCTGGAATTCGCGTTTTTTTCCGGCGATGGAGTTTTGGATCAGAAAGGGGCGGCTATCACCCGCCGATCGCGACCTTTTGGCTCGGCTGGATATATCGGGAAAGGTCGCCAAGGTTCTCGAATGGGAATCGCAAGGTATCTTTTTTAGTACAGACCGCACGCGGTCGATCCTGACGTCGACGGCACCGCCGGGCACATCGCAGCATCTCGCACTTCTTGCGTTTGACGTTACAGAATTTTGGAATCCGAATGTCCGTTCTCTCCTCAACCGAAACGGCTGGTTTCAGACCGTCGTCGACGACCCCGCACATTTTACGTTCCTCGGATTTACCGAGTCCGAGTTGCCGGCCCGCGGCCTGATCGCCGTTTCAAAAGGTGGCAGACAATATTGGGTGCCTAATCTTCCGGCGACACCCTGGCCTTCGAATCTTACGAATTGATCTTCACCGGTGCCGGATAGCCCTTTCCTTTGAGTGCGGCGATATCAACAACCACTTCCTTGGCGCCCTTAACGTTTCGAGTAACTTTTGCACTCGTTGAAGGCTTTTTGTTAGAAGAATTGTCTTCGTCAACCGGCTTACCCAGAGCATCGATCGCCATTTTCTTTAATGCATCTTTGACCTTCGTTTGCTCGTCGGCTGAAAGATCGTTCATTGACAATCCGTAAGCTTGTAGAACGCGCGCAAGATTTTCCTCGTTATTAGTGCCGTGCTCGTAGACATCGCGATAGATATGGAGCTTCCCGTCTTCGGCCACGATAGTTTCATATCGTAATTCGACGCGAACAGGATTTGAGAGGTCGTAATCGGTCGTCTCAGCACGTTTTTTCTCATAACCCTTGATCTCATCCAGGGTGAGGGGCGATCCCCCCAGCTTTGAGATCTCCCCGGCGAAATCCTGAATCAGATTGTTCGTCAATCCAACGCAACCGTGCGATGCGAAGTTGCCAAGTCGACTCGGCGCCTTTCCGCCGTGGATCAGCGACGGCAGACCGATCGGAATTTTAATAAAGCCGAGCGGATTCTGCTTACTGCCCGCTTCGACGGTTTTACCCGGACTGAAATCACCTTTAACCCACGGCTCGTCCGGCGGGGTCCAGGTCGGATTAAATATAATTGTCTTCGCGGTCCGCAACCCAGTCGGTAAAGGAAATTCGGGGTAACCGATCCCGACCTTATAACTTTTAACGAGTTTTCCGTCCTGAAAAAGATCCATCCGGTACGCCGGTGCATTTACTACTATGCGCGTGTCGGTCGGCACCGAATTTGGCTTTGCGATTGCACCAGTATCGCCTCCGGACCAGCTTTTGCGAGCGAGAGCAAGAAACTTGTTACCGTTCTCGTTGCCGAGGATGCGTTTGATCTGCTTATCGGCTTCCTCGATCGATGAGCGGGTTGAGCGGTCTTCGTCCAGATCGTTTTCTGTAAGTTTTAGGACGGCGTCGCGGGCTGTGCTTTTTAGTTTGTCGAGCTGCTCGTCCGTTGGCTGTACGCTGCGACGCACTTCGGCAACAAAGGTATCGTCCGAAAGCAACGCATCGACAACCGGCAACGTTATCGGAACATTCGACGCAGCACTTTCCGATTCCGGCGGAAGCGAGTTCGAATTCATATTCGAATTTGTCTGTGAATTCGAGTTAGCGCTGGTTAGCGGTGCGTTCGAATTCGACTGGTTTGGAACACAGCTCGATGCAGTAAGTACGAGAAGTAGCCCAGTAAATAAAAGCAGTAAACTATTAAGTCTGGGGGTTCCGGCGCATTTATATCCTGTCCTTTTTCGGTACATGCCGTTACGGCAAAGCAAGTGTCGTTCCCGAACATCGATCGAGAACTACAACGGGTAGACGCCACTCTTCAAGATCGGATAGGGATTAATGTAGGTTCCCGAAGTGAACTGCTTTGGATCGGTCACAATTGCAATGGAAAAGTGAAGGTGAAAATTACCTGCGCCCGCGTTCCCGGTGTCGCCGACAAATCCGATAGTAGTACCTTTTCTTACCTGCATTCCGACGGATATCTCGTCTGCTCGTCTCTGCAAATGCGCATAATAGAGAGCGAATCGTCGGTCCGCCGTGAGTTGGTAAATTGTAATGCCTCCACGCTCGCTGTCGAAGAACTTTACGATCTCGCCGTCGGTTGCTGCGACGACGGGCGTCCCGGCAGCCGCCGGAATATCGATCGCGTCGTGATATCGTCCCTCAGATCGTGATTCCGAAAACGTATCGATCAACTGATCCGCCCGGACGCCGGCGACGGGAATGATGAATCCCGAGGATGTAACGTTTGCAGATCCGGACGGAGAGCTGATATTGCCGTTTGTATTTACGTTGGCATCTGTCGTATCCGCGAAAGATTCGGGAACGGCAATGGGTGTGGGTATCGGCGTGTTCTCACCGGGGCCGGAAACTGCGGACTCGTCGAGAGGTACGACAGAGGTGAAGCGGTGTAGCACCCGCTCACCCACGAAATATATGACGACGGCGTGAAGCGCGATCATATAGATCACGAAAACAACCCGCTTCACCTTTTGCAGTACCGTTTGCATTCAATGAATTGTAGCGGCAGACGTCTGGTGACGACAAGGAATTACCGCTATGCTATCGTCGTTGACGATTTAATATGACCGATCAGCAACCTTCTAACGAGAGCATCTTTCGACGAAATCTGCCTTCAGATTTTGTTCTCGGCTCGGACGCCGCACAGCAGAGACTCCTTCGCGAGTACGGTGCGGTGTTCGTCGCCCGCGGCGGAGTGTTGGCACCAAATAGGGTGGTGTTCAGGGACGAACGGGATGTCGCCGCGTTTCAGTCACAAATGGATATTGCGATACGCACGATCGGAGACTATTCCCTCGAGCTGCAAGCACGTGCAATGGATAAATTGCTCGAAGCGATATCCGACGCCGGTGCCGAAGGATTGTCGATCACGCCGCGCGGCGCCGATTCGGCTCGACGAAACTATGACGAAACGATCGAGCTTTGGAAAAGCCGCGTCGAACCAGCGCTTGTTCATTGGGTCCAGCAGGGAAGGATGACGCCGGAGCAGGCCGACATTATTCGTGGGCTGACCGCCTATGAGCAAGTGCCCGAAGTGTTCGCCCTCGAAGAGAATGGGATCTTCTTTGCAAAGGACCTTTCTAAGTCGATTATTTATTCGGTCGCCCCGCCCGGAGCGTCCCAACATCTTTCATTGCTCGCTTTTGACGTCACCCAGCACAACGACGCGCGGGTCCGAAAGATTCTCGCGAGACAGTTTTGGTATCAGACGGTCGTTTCGGACCTGCCGCATTTTACTTTTCTTGGTGTTAGCGAGGACGA
>JBDTWZ010000137.1:0-8715 GCA_040006435.1 Acidobacteriota bacterium | reverse complement strand
CGGTCATGGTCCGTATCGCATGCGAACGCGATATCGAACTCGTCCTTAATACCAATTAGACCTTTCATCGCGTATGGCGAGGATGGATCCATGCGTATCTGACCGTCCCAATCCGCGTGCATGAACCGGAAAGTTGGATCGACAACTTTGTTAACGACGGTTAGGTCCAGCCCGAACAGTTCTGCGATCGGTTCCCAATAATGAACGCCGGCACCGCCGAGCGGATCGACCCCGAGACTGATTTTTGCGCCGCGAACGACATCGGCGTCGATCACGTTGCAAAGATCGCGCGTGTACGCGTCAAGGTAGTTGTGTCTGTGAGTGGATGCGGACTTTAACGCCCGTTCGTAAGGGATCCTGTTAACGCCGCGCAGGCCGCCTTCGAGCAACTCATTCGCCTTTGCCTCGATCCAATTGGTGATCGACGTCTCTGCCGGTCCGCCGTGCGGCGGGTTGTATTTGAAGCCGCCATCATGCGGCGGATTATGCGAGGGAGTTATTACAATGCCATCTGCGAGACCTTTTTTTCGGCCGTTGTTGTATACCAGGATCGCATGTGAGATCGCGGGGGTTGGAGTGTACTCATCATCCTCTGCGAGCATGACTTCCACACCGTTGGCGGCAAGAACCTCTAACGCGCTTGCGAGTGCCGGCACCGAGAGGGCGTGCGTATCCATACCAAGAAACACCGGGCCGTCGATCTTCTTCTGCGCTCGATATAGGCAAATCGCCTGACTTATCGCCAGTATATGGAACTCATTGAAAGTCTTTTCGAACGAGGAACCGCGGTGTCCGGACGTGCCAAACGTGACTCGTTGGGCTGTTACCGACGGATCCGGGATCTCTGTAAAATAAGCGGTTACCAAGCGCGGCACATTTACCAGCATCGAAGCTTCGGCCATCGTTCCCGCCAGCGGGCTCACCTTGATCATAATTACCTTAGCCGTCGTGGCGTTGTCGTCGTGAGTTTTTGATCACGCTGTTAAGAGTTGGGATTTGAGATTTCGTGTTTGAGGCCTGCTCTCATCGCACTTCAATTCCGATGCTCGATTGTCGATCAACTGCCAATCGCCGAGTCCGCCATCTTACCATTCTCATTCTTCGACGCAGTAGATTCGATCAATTCGTTCCAAGCCTTGACAAATGTTTCGGCTCCTTCCGTCTGCAGTTGCTCCGCCAGACGATCTGTGTCGATCCCGGCTTCAGAGAATTTGGCCAGCACGGCTTCGCAGTCGCCTCCGTCGGCCCGCATCATAGCGCCTATCTCGCCGTGATCGGCAAGAGCCCTGAGCGTGACTTCAGGCAGGGTGTTGATCGTTAGCGGTGCGGCCAATGCCTGAACATACAGAATATCAGAGGCCTTTGGATCCTTGGTGCCGGTGCTTGCCCATAGCAGGCGTTGGGGACGGGCGCCGACGTTGAAGATACGCTGCCATCGCGGGGAATCGAGTAACCGACGATATGCCTTGTAGGTTCGCTGGGCGATGGCAATACCGAGCCGATCGCGCAAGGTTTCGGGCGCTTTGTCCATCACCGCTACGTCCCAGCGGCTGACGAAAAGCGACGCCACCGAAGCAATATCGGATTCGAGACCGGCGGCAATACGCCGCTCAATGCCGCGAAGGTACGCCTCGGCCGAAGCCAAATATTGTTCACACGAGAACAAGAGTGTTACGTTGATCGGCACACCTGCGAATATCGACTCCTCAATGGCGAAGACCCCCTCCTTAGTGCCCGGTATCTTGATGTACACGTTAGGCCGCGCCGCGCTGGTATAGAGTTCCTTGGCGGCAGCGATCGTACCGGCTGTGTCGTAAGCCAACTTTGGTGAGACCTCTAACGACACCCAGCCGTCCACGCCATTCGTCCGGTCATGAATAGGCCGAAACAGATCTGCGGCCTGCCTTAGGTCATCCAGCTCCAGCTCGAAAACGACAGCCTCGCCCGATTTCCCCTCCTTTAATTTCTGATGGAGAGCATCATCGTAGTCGTGACTGTTCTTGATGGCGTGATTAAAGATCGTGGGGTTAGAGGTCAGCCCGGTTATCGAGAAGTCCTGTATGTAGCGACCAAGTGTACAGCTCGTCAGCAGGCCTCTTGTGATGTTATCGAGCCAAAGGCTCTGCCCAATGTCGTAAAGTTTTTGGGTCGGTTTCATGTTTCTCCTTCAAAAGATGAGATGTGACAGAGCCCACCGATACCTTGGAAAAAGACCAACTACCGCATGTCCTTTGATCGTGTTTTGCCTATCCTACGCCCCTCGCCGTCGTGAAGTAAATGCCTTGATCCCTCTTTATCACTTATGGATTCAGCACTAGCGATGCTAAAACTCTCATCTTGTTCGGCGGTACTCGAGACACTCGGTACGTCATCGGTTCTGCTTAAACGATTCATCGTTGGTATCGCTAGATAAGTGATCACGAGAGCTGAAATAAAGATTAGTTTTATGCTTTGCAACGAAAGTAACATTCTAAGTAATCTCACGATCTTTCTCTCCCCTTCTTAGCTTCTGATTTCTACCTGCTCGGCGCGATCTGGCTGAACAATTGAGGCCAGATACCGATCATCGACTGATCTAGCCTGGTAACCGGTTCATTGCGCCGGCGCTTCATAACTGATACTCCGTCACCAAAAAACCGCTCTTCCATATAAATAGTTTAAGCAGTTCCTACCTAAGCGGGCGAGAGTGATTACGCGCGACAGATATAGGTGTTTACTCGTGCAGTTATTGAGGAAACCGTCCGTTATAAGTCACTTTTTCTAAAAAGCGTTGTTCGTGTGGGATTTGCGTTCTGTGTGATCGTGGCAAGAACCAGAGGCAATATCGAGTCAGAATTGAGGTGCGGTGTTGCTGGTTTGTTTCCTAAATTCCGTGGTTTAAATTTCGCCGAGTACGACCAACACCTGGTGTGTTTGTCCATCGACCATCACGGGAATTTCCTTGGAGGGTAATAATTCACCATCAAGTCGGACTTCTGCGACTCCACGACACAAACCCGACGGATTTTCCACTCTTATCTGGTAAAGAGTGTCCCCGCGGCGATAATCAATTTCAAAGTCGCGCCAACTACGCGGAATGCAAGGTTCGATCTTTAGCGTTTCGCCCTTCAGATGAAAACCGAGCATTGATTCGAGAGCGGCGCGATACATCCAACTCGCCGAACCCGTGTACCAGGTCCAACCGCCGCGTCCGACGTGCTGTGGCTCGTTATATACATCGCCGGCTGTAACGTACGGTTCGACTTTGTATCTATGAAGTCCGGCACGCGTCCCGGCATGGTTGATCGGATTGAGCAAAGCAAAAAGTTCCCCTACTTTATCGCCGTCGCCGAGCATTGCATACGCGATTATTGTCCATACGGCGGCATGTGTATACTGACCACCGTTCTCACGCACCCCGGGAATATAGCCCTTGATATAACCAGGACTCAGAGGGCCTTTGTCGAACGGAGGAGTAAATAACAGAACGATCCCGTCACCGCGCCGAATCAGATATTCGTCGACCGAAGCCATTGCCCGCGTCGCTTGCTGCTGATTTCCGGCGCCGGAAATTACGCTCCAGGTTTGTGAGATCGAATCGATCCGGCACTCTTCGTTTTCCGCTGAACCTAGGGGTGCCCCGTCGTCGAAATATGCGCGGCGGAACCAATTTCCGTCCCAACCATTCTTTTTAAGCGCGTATTTCAGTCCGGCGATATGTTTAATATATTGTTTCTCGCGATCTTCCTCGCCGCGTCCACGGCAAAACGGCATAAAATCGGTGATCGTATTAATTAAAAACCACCCTACCCAGACGCTTTCCCCCTTTCCTTCTGGGCCGACCATATTCATTCCGTCGTTCCAGTCTCCCGTCCCCATTAGAGGCAGGCCATGCGCCCCGACGGCCAAACTGTGATCGATGGCTCGGGCGCAGTGTTCAAATACACTGGCTGATTCCGACGAAATTGCTGGCTGCGTGTAAGAATCGTTTTGCCCTTCAATAAGCAGAGGTGCGTCGATAAAAGGAACGATCTCATCAAGCAAAGATGTATCACCCGTTACGTTGACATAAATGCTCGTGACAAACGGCAGCCAGAGCAGATCATCCGAAATTCGAGTTCGCACGCCGCGGCCTGTAGGTGGGTGCCACCAATGCTGCACATCGCCTTCCTTGAACTGGTGTGCGGCGGCGATCAGGATCTGTTCACGTGCAATTTCCGGCTTTGTGTAAACCAGCGACAACACGTCCTGAAGTTGGTCGCGGAAACCGAAAGCACCGCCGGATTGATAAAAGGCGGAACGGGCCCAAATTCGACACGCGAGGGTTTGGTACAGAAGCCAGCGATTGACTATCGTATTCAGCGCCAAGTCAGGCGTACGAATTTCAACAGCGCCGAGCATCTCGTCCCAATACGCGCGAACTTTGGTCAAAGACTTTTTGACCTCAGAAATATCTCGAAATCTGGAAATAATATCTTGTACTTCATCGTTTGATTCCCCTTCGCCGATCAAAAAGATTATTTCTATTTCTCCGTCCGGCTCAAGTTCAATAATTGTTTGAAGTGCCGCACACGAGTCGAGGCCGGCGCCGGCTCGACCGGATAATTTTTCACGTCCCAGTGCCGCTGGCTGCTCCAGATTTCCGTTTCTTCCCAAAAATTCTTTCCGGTCACACGTTAGCGAGTCTACTTTTTGATTTGTAGCGACGAATGCTACTCGTTCGGCAAATTCATTGTTGTACCTATTGCGCGCGAGAATATAGCCACCTGCCATTTCGCTTTCCGTGACGACGTAAGGAACGGTCCGGCTTCGATCAAAGCCTAAGACAAGTTCATTGTAATTAGTAACACTCAGTTTACGATTAAGATTTGTTCGATTGTGCAGACGCAGGAGTGAGATCTTCACCGGCGCATCAAGCGGCACGAATAAAGTGAGTTCCTGCTCGATCCCGTGGCTTTGATGTTCAAAGATCGTGTAGCCATGTCCGTGTCTGATAGTGTACGGCTCGGCTCCTCTTATTGGCAGTGGTGTCGGAGACCATAACGTTCCAGATTCTTCATCCCGCAAATAAATCACCTCGCCCGGCGGATCGCTGACCGCATCGTTTGACCAGGGAGTCAGACGATTTTCACGGCTGTTGACCGACCAAGTAAAGCCCGATCCCGTTTCGGAGACCTGAAATCCGAAGGAATTTTCATTTGCGATAACGTTGAGCCAGGGCGCGGGGGTCCATTGCCCGTTACCGAGGATCGTGACATATTCCTGTCCCGTCGGGCCAAACCCACCGAGTCCGTTGAAAAACGATAAATTCGGCTCGGCGCTTAAGGTTTCCGGATATGAACGCTGCGGTGCCCGGGCAACAAATTCTTTTGGCAACTCTGCCTCTATAGGCCGGCGCAAGACCTCATCTTCAAAATCGCCGCGTTCGGCGACGATCACGGCCCGAGCGACCGTGTGCAGAAGAATCCGATCTGCGTCCGGGATCTGATCGGAACGTTTAATAAATACTCCGCCGTTTTTATCTAGTGAATCGAACTGGCCACATGTTCGAACAAGACTAAGCAGTTCGTCGTGCAAAGATTGAATATAATTCGATGGATGCTCATTCAAAATTACGAGATCAAAGATCAAACCCTTAAGCCGCAGGTATTCGTGAGCGTATAGAAGCTGCTTGACTTGAGTTAAATCTTCAGTGCGATTGATACGAATAAGGACAATTGGGAGATCACCTCCGATGCCGTAGGCCCATAGATCGGACTGGGCTCTTGAATTGAGGGTCAAAACTGCGGAACGAACTCGCAAAGAAATGTCGGAGTACAGGATGTGGGCCGCGAGTCGCTGAAATAGATACGCATTGGCCGGGTCAACGTTCAAATGACGCATTTCGACTTGAGAACGAGTCCAGGCCAATGCGGCTTCACGTTCAAAGATTTTGACCTCACGGTACTTATCGGCCAGCCGAATCGCTTCCGCATATGAATATGCGACCGCCGTCGAAAACGAAATACGGACGGTTTCGTGCGGTTGGATGCGAATACAGTACCGTAAAGAAAAAATGGGATCCAAAACCGAACCTACAGTATTAGAAAGGGGGCGATCTTCCATCACGGCGATCGGCTTACGAGGGTCGTATCCGCGGCCTAAAAAGCGGGCACGATCCGTCTCATACTGAACCGACCCGATCGTTTCGCCATCGGTCGCAATAGTATGGATCGCCCAGACCGTTTCATCCTTGTCGGAACGCGGACGGCGTTTGGCAATTAGTGCATTTTCACTTGATTTGAATTCAGTTTCAATAGAAAGGTTGCTGAATGCCGGGTGCGCTGCGTCGTCCACCTGTGGAACCAGAACGATCTCCGCATAACTTGTTACTTCGATCTCGCGTATATTCGATGAATTGTTCGTGATCGAAACACGCCTGATCTCCGCATTGTCTTCGGGCGACACGATTATTTCAGTAGTTGTTGCAATTTTGCCGTCACGACGTCTAATGACCGCTTTATCTTCTGAGAATGCTACCTCGTAAAACTCCGGACGCTTACAGAGCGGCTGGTATCCGCCGGACCAAACCTCACTGCTTGCGACATCCCGCAGGTAGATGAAACTGCCCGACGAATCGCGGGTCGTATCTTCCCTCCAGCGGGTAACGGCTAAGCCGTTGAACATCGAATAGCCCGCCCCCGAATTGGTTATCATCACGGAATACGAACTATTTGAAAGTATTTGAACGCGGGGCGTCGGCAGATCCGGTGTATCGAAAGTCCGGGTAACTCTCCCCGAAAGCTGTCTGTTCACACTGCCTGACAATACTTCTTCGGCCCGTGGGTGCCAGGCGGCGGTGCCGGACGGTATCCGTTCCTGAAGCAGCAATTCTGTGGCCTGGACCAGCGGATCGGCATGAAAACGTTTCTGCATGATGTCGCCGTGCAGCAGATTATTAAGCGCGACCAGAATCATTCCCTGGTGATGCGCCATAAAAGCACGGATTATCACGCTGTCCTTTTTCGGCGGCAGACGTATTGGCGTGTAGTCAATCGATTCGTAAAATCCGAATCGAGTTAGGGCGCCTTCGCTTTCAAGATAGCGAAAATTCTGAATAGCGGCATTTGGCGAAACGAGTGCGGCAAGAGCAGTGGCATAGGGAGCAACTACGAGATCTTCACTTAAGCCGCGTTTTAAACCGAGGCCTGGAACACCAAACGCGTAGTACTGATAATTGCGCTGCAAATCGTGGGCATTATACGCCGATTCTGAGATGCCCCAAGGAATGCTGTTTTCCTCCCCGTATTCGATTTGCCGCGCAACGATTGCCTTATAGGTCTGACTAAGAAGGGTTCCGTCATAATCGCGCATGACCAGGATCGGCATCAGATATTCGAACATTGTTGCTGTCCACGAAATAAGCGCGTGGCTCGAATCAACAGGCGTAATCGGCCGCGCCAGCCGGAACCAGTGTTCCTGCGAGATCTCGTTCTTGGCAATGGCGACAAAACTGGTTAACCGTGCTTCGGAAGCGAGCAGATCGTAAAAGGAATCATCACGCTTCTCGAGATCCACGTTATAACCGATTGAAAAGATCATGCGCTCTTCGTCAAATAGAAAATCAAATTTCATCTGGTCGACAACTTCTGCGCTTTGCAAGGCGAAGGAGTTGAGGCTGGCCAGGGTTTTTAAGGCCGCCTGTTCCGCCTGTTTAACCTTGGTTGAGAGAATCTGCAGGGCATTGAGTGCCGCAACACAGTCGAGCTCGGCCATTTGTGAACGGGTGATCTGGTCGCTGATGTTTAATAGCCGCAAAAGCAGAGCTTCGTATAATTCCGGAAGTTCCGACAGAGACGGGAAAAAGGTGAGAAGGTCAGTTATTTCACGCCATTCGCGTTGTATTCCCGGAAAGTCCCGTCCGATGATCTCAGCCAAATAGGAATAATCACTTTCCTTCCAGGGAATCAACGTTGCAAGGTCGCGCCTAAAGGTGCGGATTTGATGAGACAGATCCCCCGACCAAAATCGCAACTCATTAAAATGTTCGTCGCCGTGCTCCTGGAGCAACGCGTCCGTCATGTCCCTGATGATTTCACCATGGACAATCAAAGAGTCAAGCAAGGTCTCCCAATCATCGGGAGTTTCAGTTGGTCGCGATCGTAATAATTGCAAACAAACCGCGATCTCATCGTGAAGCTGTTTTATCGGAATCGCCGCCGTACGACGGCGCGTCACATTTATCTGCATTGATTCCTCAAGCATCATTTCAAGTGAATCAGTCAAACCTTCCATAACGCGCGCATCAAACAACTTTCTAACGGAAATCTCGATAACCGCTTGTTTTGCCGCGAGCAAATGCCCAGCAAGATTTCCGCTGTCAACGGTCGAGATATAGCGCGGTGAGAGCGGTGCGAGCGTCTCTGTGTCATACCAATTCAAATAATGCCCGCGAACTTTCTCCAGTTTTTCGAGCGTCGCAAAAGTAAAACCAAGTCTTTCCGTGACCTCAAGCGTTCCTATATATCCAAAATCATGGGCAGAAATTGTCGACATGATCAGCAAACCGATATTTGTCGGCGAGGTGCGATTAGCGATCTTCGGTTCTGGATCTTCCTGAAAATTATCCGGAGGCAGCCAATTGGTATCGTCACCAACAAATGTTTCGAAAAACCGCCAGGTGCGTCGGGCTATCATCCGCGCCAATTTTGTATCGGATCCGGTTAATTTAACCTGCTCGACGCGCGGCCTGAGACT
>JBDTWZ010000136.1:0-8776 GCA_040006435.1 Acidobacteriota bacterium | reverse complement strand
TTTTCAATGGCTCCTATGATGGAGGCCCCAGCAACTTTGACACGCGACATAAGATCGTCCTCAGCGGTGTTTGGGCTCCGACCTTCTATAAGGGAAGCAAGAACTCGATCGGAAATTACATTTTGAACGGCTGGTCCCTTGCTCCTAACTTTAATTACTATTCAGGACGCCCGTTCAACGGGAACGTGAGCGGAACGAGTCTGAATCGTACAAACGGTGATAATTTTCTCCCGATTGCCGGCCGCAACGCGTTTCGTCTGCCGAGCCTCATGAATCTGGATGTACGGCTTTCGAAGCGGTTCAAATTCCGGGAGAAAATGTCGCTTGAGTTCTTGGCCGAGGCATTTAACGTCGCCAACCGTACCCATGTGTTCGCCAAGAGCACTACGCTTTATACGCGGTCGGGGTCGGCGACAAATCTGGTATACGATCCGACGTTCGGTCGAATAACAGGTACAGATAGTACGCTGTATCGCGAGCGTCAGATCCAGTTTGCAACGCGATTCCAGTTCTAACTTATTTACTGGCATTTCGCCTTTGGCACGCTTCTCGGGAAGCGTGCCTTTTTTTTTGTAATTTGACCGACGGTGGGTAACGGTTTAAGAATCTAACCTATCGGCTTGAGAATTCTTCACATTTCATCGGCCCGGAACTATAGCGGAACAGAACGGCATCTGGTCGACCTGTCCCGCAGCCTTCGCGCCCGCGGCCACGAGCTCTTCGTCGCGCTGCGACCGACGAGCGATTGGCAGCACCGGCTTGATTTTCTTCCGCCGGAGAATATTTTTCACGTATCGATCCGGCATTCTTTCGGCGTCCTGAGCGCGATGAAGATCGCCGAGTTCGTTCGGGAAAAGCGGATCGAGATCATCCATGCGCACGTTGCTCGCGACTACATTCCGGCAAACATCGCATCGCTTGCGGCCAAGCCCGCAAAATTTGTTTTGACGCGGCATATGCTCTCGCCCTTGAAGCCGTTCAATAAATTCGCGCTAAAAAATCTTTCAAGAGCGATCGGAGTTTCAGAATTCGTCGGCGGCGAGTTGCGTGGTGTATTTCCCGCACGAAAGGTAACTGTCATTCCGAACGGACTCGACCTCGAGAACCTTCGTGATCGCGGAGCGCTGCGCGATGAGTTTCGTCTGTTTCACGGTATCGACAACGACGATACGATCGTCGGCACGCTCGGCGAGTTGCGCGAACCAAAGGGCCAGCGGGATTTTATTCTTGCGGCAGCCGAGGTAATAAAAAGAATTCCTAACTGCCAGTTTGTGATAGCCGGCCTCGATCATACAGCCGACAAATCATTTCGACGAGAACTTCGACGACTCGCTAAAGTGCTCGGTATCGGCGAGCGCACGCTTTGGCTAGACTGGCTTGACGACACAGCCCCGTTCTACGCCGCGATCGATGTGTTCGTATCGCCGTCGCATGCCGAGAGCTTTGGCCTCGCCATTCTCGAAGCGATGATCCGCGGAACGCCCGTCGTCGCCACGGCCACCGAAGGAGCTCGCGAGTTGTTGGGGACGACCGAACACTTCGTCCCGCCGGGTGATCCGGTGAAACTCGCGGATGCGATATGCGATATCCTTTCGCGAGAAGATCGTTCTTTTACCGGGGATGCTCTCCGACAGCGGGCGGCGGAGAAATTTTCGCTCGAGCGAATGCTCGATGAAACCGAACGGGTGTACGCGGAGGTTTGTGGGGAATAGGAGATGGCGGTTAGTGAATAGTGAATAGTGAATAGTGAATTGTGAATAGTGAATAGTGAATAGTGAATAGTGAATAGTGAATAGTGAATGGTGAATGGTGAATGGTGAATTGGGAACAGTGAGTTGGGCGGCGTGAAGAGCTAACGTCGTTACTGAGACGCACTATTCACTATTCACTATTCACCACTCACTATTCACAATTCCCAGAATCGTAAATGATTGATCTTGATTCAACAATTTGTACCGATTTTGCCGCTGCCTCCGGTCGCGAGTGGCTTGAGACAAACGGAATTGGCGGGTTCGCCTCGGGCACGATCTCCGGTGCGAATACGCGCCGGTATCACGGCATTTTCACCCCGGCGACCGATCCGCCACTCGGGCGCGTGACGATGCTGTCAAAGCTCGAAGAAACGCTTCAGATAGGTGATGCGGCGTTCGAACTCTCTGCGAACCAGTATCCAAACAAGATCCATCCACAGGGCTTTCAATTTCTCAGGTCTTTTAGACTCGACCCGTTTCCGCTTTGGACTTTCGAAGTCGACGGCGTCCGGATCGAGAAGAAGATATTCATGGTCCATGAGGAGAATGCGGTTGTTTGCGTGTGGAAGGTGCGTAGGCTTCGCCGGCGAGACCCGCGCTCGATCTCGCTTGAGTTGAGACCGCTTCTTTCTTTCGTCGATTACCATCATCTTCGCCACGAGGACCCGGGATTCGATGGAGACTACATCAGCAAAAATCAGACCATCTCAATGCGGCCCGACCCCCGGCTTCCGGCGATCGACTTTCAGCACAACGCTTCAAGAATCAAGAACACTTGTCATTGGTATAAGGATTTTGAATACGCCACCGAGCTCGAACGGGGGTTTGATTATCTCGAAGATCTTTTTCAGCCGTTCGCGATGACTTTCGAAAACGTCCGGTCGGCGGAGATCATAGTTTCGACCGGGAAATTAGAAACACGTGATGCCGCAAAGCTCGAAAGAGCAGAGATCAAACGTCGACGCGGATTAGTAAGCGGCGCCCGTTCCGAAGACGATCTCACCAAACAACTGGCCTTGGCGGCGGATCAGTTTGTTGTCTCGAGGGGCGATGGGCATACGATCATCGCCGGGTATCCATGGTTCTCCGACTGGGGCCGCGACACCATGATCTCCCTTACAGGATTGACACTCGCCACCAACCGGCCGGAGATCGCGCGCGGGATCTTGCTCGAATTTTCCAATCATATCTCGCAGGGGATGCTCCCGAATCGTTTTCCCGACGCCGGAAGCGAAGCCGAGTACAATACGGTCGATGCGACGCTGTGGTATTTCGAAGCGATACGCGCGTACACCGAACATACCGGCGATTACGACTTCGTCCGGGACAGCCTCTACGAAAAACTGGTCGATATCGTCGCGTGGCATCTCCGCGGAACTCGATACAACATTCATGTCGATACAGACGGCCTGTTGTATGCCGGCGAGCCCGGTGTGCAATTGACATGGATGGATGCAAAGATCGGCGATCAGGTAATTACACCGAGGATCGGAAAACCGGTCGAGATCCAAGCTCTGTGGTACAACGCGCTTTGCATCATGGCGGGGCTCGCGAAAACTTTCGGCGACGACCAGGACCGTAGACGATATATCGCGATGGCGGAGTTGGCGAAGCTGAGCTTCAATGCTTTGTTTTGGAACGAGGAGGTGGGATGTCTGTTCGATGTTGTCGAAAACGGAAATCGCGACGGTTCGGTTCGACCAAATCAGATTTTCGCGGTATCGCTTCCGTATTCCATGCTCGACGCTCAGCGGTCGAAGATGATCGTCGATAAGGTCGAAGCGGAGCTTCTGACGCCGGTCGGGTTGAGGTCCTTGTCGCCGAATGATCCGAAGTATATTCCGAACTACATTGGCTCACCCTTCGAGCGAGATTCCGCATATCACCAGGGAACGGTCTGGGCGTGGCTGATCGGGCCGTTTATCGACGCTTATCGAAAGGTAAATCCGGATTCTGAAGCTCGAGTCACAGAAATGTTCTCCGGATTTCAACTTCATCTGACCGAAGCCGGAATTGGACAAATCTCCGAGATCTTCGACGCTGAGCCACCACACGCGCCCCGCGGATGTCCCGCTCAGGCGTGGAGTGTCGCGGAGATTCTCAGAATGCAGATGCAAAAGCCCGCGCGTTAGCAAGGGCGAGATCGGGATTGGAGCCAAACAGGCGAAGCTAGCGGAGACGGGCGTATCGCCCTTACTTACGTGCGGGTTTTTGCACTTTACGCTAATCTTTCAGTATGAAATTTGCGTTCTTCTTCTCCCTTCTTTCGATTACGACACTGTCGATGAATACAAACGCTCAAACTCCGTCTGAGCTAGTGGCGATCTGGGAAAAAGAACATGGCACAACGATCCAGCCGTCCAATGTTCGGCATAAGGACCTGAAAAAATATCTCGATGGCCTGAAGAAACTCGGTCTCACGGTCGAGGAAGTCGGCCGGAGCGTTGCGAATCGCGAGATCTATCAGATCGAGTTCGGCAAAGGCCCGCTAAGGGTTTTTCTCTGGTCGCAGATGCACGGTGACGAACCGACCGCGACTTCCGCGTTGATCGATATGTTTACCGTGCTCCAGAAGAATCGCGATAAAGAGTGGGTAAAAAATATTGAAAAGACGATGACGATCCGCGCACTTCCGATGCTCAACCCGGACGGGACCGAGTTTTATCAGCGGCGGAATCTGCAGGGCATCGACATCAACCGCGACGCCCGAGATCTGAAAACTCCCGAGGCGATCGTGCTAAAACAAAAGCGTGACGAATGGTCGCCAAACATCGGTTTCAATCTTCACAATCAAAACGCCCTGACGACCGCGGGCCAAACAAACAAGCAGGCAGCAATATCGTTTCTCGTTGTCTACGGCGATGCAGCTAAGACTTCCACCGAAGGCTACGAGCGGAACAAAAGGCTTGTCTCCGGCATGATCTCGGCGATCCAGCCGTATATTCCCGGACACATCGGCCGCTACGCCGACGAATGGACGCCGACTGCATTCGGAGATAATTTTTCGGCGTGGGGTACGCCGGTTATTTTGATAGAGACCGGTGCGCTGCACGCCAAAGACGAGATGTTCCTCGTAAAAATGAATTTCACGGCGATGATGACCGCCCTCAGATCGCTTGCCGATGGAACCGAAAAAACTTTCAGCCCGGCGACATACGAGGCTCTCCCGTCGAACTCGTCCGGATCACTCTACTATTTCATCTTTCGCAACGCGACGATCGTCAATCGCAGCAGCCCTGAGGCGACTGTGACCGCGGACATTGGTGTAAATATCGATCGTCGGCGAGCCGAGTTTGTCGCTCCGGCTTACGTGCGGCAGATAGGTAACCTTTCCGCCCCCACCGGGTTGACTGAATTCGACGCATCGGATTATGTGATCGTCTCAAGAAATAATCCGGCGATAAAGACCGGCGACATTGCCGAGCTGATGTTCTACAAAAAGTTCCGGACGGTCGATTGGAAATCGCCGGACCTCGAAAAGCAGTTTCCGCCGGACGCGATCTTTTCCGTCGGTAGGTGGGTCAAAGGCGAGTTAGTAAATAGTAAGTAGTAAATAGTGAATCGTGAATGCTAAATCGTCAATTGGAACTGGTGCCGCTCGTGACAAAATGCGGGGAATTACTGATGGCCGTTGACTCACTCTTACGACCTACTATTTACGATTCACTATTTACTATTCACTAATCGAAATGCTCACGCTTCTCAAGATCAAAAATATCGCGTTGATCGATTTGCTCGAGGTAGAATTCGGCGGCGGCCTGAATCTGCTGACGGGCGAGACTGGCTCGGGCAAATCGATCATCGTCGATAGTCTCAGCGCACTGACGGGTGAGCGCGTATCAAACGACCTGATCAAAGAAGGCGAACAGTCGGCGACGATCGAAGGCCTCTTCTTGCTGCCTGGATCCGGGGATCTATCCGCGATCTTTGAAGAAAGCGGCATTGAGTCGGAGGGCGCCGAACTGATCGTTCGCCGCGAGCTTTCGATCTCCGGCAAGAACCGCGTTTTCCTCAACAACCAACTTGTAACGCAGGGACTTCTGAAACGCATCGGAGCGTTTCTCGTCGACATTCATGGGCAGGGCGAGCAGGCCTCGCTGTTTGATTCCGCAACGCATCTCGAAATGCTCGACGCATTCGCCGGCGTCGAGGACGAACTTGCGAAAACATCGGACGCATATCGGCAGTGGTCGAAAACACGGAGAGATCTCAACGACGTCCGGCAGGACGAATCAGACAAGCTGCAGCTTTTGGACATCCTGAACTTTCAGGTCGAGGAGATCGGCCGCGCGGGTTTGAAGCCGGGTGAAGAAGTTGAGCTTGAAGACGAAAAACGACGCCTAAACAATGTCGAAAAACTGTCGAGCTTGAGTGACGATGCGTACAAATTGCTTTACGAGCAGGACGAATCAACCCTCGCGACACTAGAGAAAGCATCGAGGAAGATCGAAGAGCTCGCGGAGTTCGATGCGAGGTTCGCGGAGTATCGGGAATCGCTTGAAACCACCCGTGTCGTTCTCGAAGACCTCGCGACCACCTCCCGTGACTTTCGAAATCACATCGAGTTTTCACCCGCCCGGATAGAGGAGATCGAGGCTCGTCTTGCCGAGATCGCGCGTGTCGCCCGAAAATACGGCGGCACCGTCGAATCGGCACTCGCACATTTGTCCGAATCCGCACATCGTTTGGAAGGTATCGAGATGGCTGAGTTTCGCGAGCGGGAACTGGTAAAGAAACTTGCTGCCGAACGAGAACTCTACATCGAAGCTGGGACGGCATTGCATAACAAACGGATCACAGCCGCAACCAGGTTTGAAAAGGAAGTTATAACGAATCTGAAGGCCGTCGCGCTTGAAAAGGCGAAGTTCGAGGTTCGGATCGGGTCGCTGCTGGGGTCCGAACCGGGAGCGGTAGCGACCGGGGATCTGTCAGTACCGCCTGCGGTAGCGGGCGGGTCGCCTGAAACCACGAACTCAAACGAAAAAATAGGAAACCGGAACTCGCTAACAGAAAGCGGCTCTTTCTCCGCCGGAGGCTTCGACCGCATCGAGTTTTACTTCTCTGCAAATCCCGGCGAATCGCCAAAACCCTTGGCCAAGGTTGCATCCGGCGGCGAAGCTTCTCGCCTGATGCTGATCCTAAAGACAACGGCTAAAATGCGCGAAGCCGAGAAATCCGCGGTGTTCGATGAGATCGACGCGGGCATCGGCGGACGTGTTGCTGAAGCAGTCGGCCTGAAGCTGAAACAACTCGCGGAGACGCAGCAGGTTCTGTGTGTGACCCACCAGGCGCAAATCGCGGCGCTGTCCGATCGACACTTCGCGGTTGAAAAAAGCATGAGCCGGAACAGGACGACGATCGCCATTCGAGAGTTAACCGGGGACGAACGCGTCGAGGAGATCGCCCGGATGCTCGCCGGTGAGACGATAACCGAGTCGGCTCGGACCCACGCGGCCGAGATGATCGAGAATGCGCAAAGCACGAAGGTCAAGAATGCGAAGCGGTAGTATCTAGTATCTCGACTCTCGTATCTATAATCTATACAGATCCTCCTTCTGAATAGATGTTAGATCATAGATGTGAGATTCGAGATCTCAGCAGATTATGCAACCAGCTATTCTTGCAAATGTTATCCGCGGCGAGACGGTCGAGTCCGTACATCGCGGACATCTGATCGTAATAGATGGCAAAGGCGAATCGGTCATTAGCCTCGGCTCGCCGGATACGGTCACCTTCTTTCGCTCGGCGTGTAAGGCGTTTCAGGCGATGCCGTTTATTACTCTCGGTGCGGCGGATGAGCTCGGGTATTCGGAAGAGGAGATCGCGCTCGCGTGTGCGTCACACTCCGGCGAAGCTAGGCATGTTCGTGTGGTGGAGTTGATGCTCGAACGTGCCGGTTTGAACGAAGCTCATTTGCGCTGCGGAACGCATCTACCGTTCAACGAGAAAGAATCTGAGCGGATGCAGCGTGCGGGCGAACATCCGACGCAGCTTCACAATAATTGTTCCGGCAAGCATGCCGCGATGCTCGTAACGGCGAAACACATCGAAGCTGATCTCGCAACATATGAGTTGTTGGAAAATCCGGTACAGTCCGAGATACTCGGGATCGTTTCCTTGTTCTCCGAAGTCCCGGTGAAGGAGATCAAGATCGGCATCGACGGGTGCGCCGTTCCGAATTTCGCCGTGCCGCTCTCAGCGATGGCGAAGAGCTTTCTGAATCTGATCTCGCCGCCCGAAAATTTCGATCAAGATATGCGCGATGCAAGCCGGCGCATTGTTTCGGCAATGATTAATTTTCCAGAGCTAATTGGCGGACTTGAACGGCTCGATACGATGCTAATGCATGCGGCGGACGGGAAGATCATTTCAAAGGTCGGCGCGGACGGTGTTTGGCTCTGCGGCGTATTGCCATCCGATCAATATCCGACCGGGTTGGCGATCGCACTGAAGATCGAGGACGGCGACGATAAGCGGGCGCGTCCGGTTGTTGCAGTCTCGCTTTTGAAACACCTTGGAATTTTGTCGATGGAGGATCTGCCTGAGCTTTCGCCGATGCTGATAAAGAATCGGCGGGGAGACAATGTAGGTGAAGTGGTATCAGCTTTGGAAGAAATTAGTCAGTTAGGGGTCTTGATTTAGGAGCTTCGTGATAACACAGCGAATTTGCCGTATTATCGACGGCACCGGTGTTAATAAGTAGTTAGGCGGCTTTGGTTAGAGAGCAGAGGAAATGTAATCGGTAATGAAGCGATACTCGCGCGATTGTGTCACGCGGGCTTTTGAAGCGACGGAGCTGTTATGACGACTTGGCGAATTTTTGTCACATCCTCAAAGTTTAGCGCTTGCGGTGCCGTTCTCCTCGCCCTGACCCTGGTCGTGATGTCTTGGACGGTTTCGGGCCAGCAGGTCAAGAGATCTTCTGGTGGCGACGCGCCTCGAATCCGGCGTACGGTGCCGGCCGATGCTACCCTGGTGGCGCAACACCGCTTCCTGGAGATGTTCGCTCGGGCATACTTCCCCGG
>JBDTWZ010000135.1:0-8785 GCA_040006435.1 Acidobacteriota bacterium | reverse complement strand
GCGGGAATCGAACCCGCATCCAAAGGTTGCGACCAGTGAAATCTACACGTTTAGCCCGTTTGCTCGGTTCTCATTTTCGACAAGTAAGCAATCGGGCGAACCTTGTCGAAAACCAGCCTGACTAACTTTAAGGCGTGTCCGCAGGCGGTGGACGTGCCCTAGCCTGAACTGGGTTATGCCTTATCCGGTCGCATCAGACAGACTTCCGGTAAGACATCGCTGTAGCTAAAGTTAATTAGGCAGCGAGAGCTAATTCTTGATTAGCATTTGTGTTTTGCAAGTTTTGTTAACGAGCTCACCTACAAAAAGCCCGACGTGCATCCAAAGATCTATACAAGCCCCTGTCGAAGCCTGTCGCCCCCAATCCGATTCTGGATCCTGGAAAGCGGATCTTGGATCTTCGATCCAATGTCCGGCATTCGTCGATCCGCGATCGGGACGCTAAGTTTACCCTACTGGGATGAAAATCGGAAGGGGGCCGTTGTGCGGAGAGTTATTCCGTCCCGCGTTCGCTTGTGTGTGGGAAAAGCCGGCTCAAATCGATCTTTATCCGCGTGTAAGGAAACATCGGGGTGTAAGCTCGAGCGGGAATGTCGTTTGCTGAAACGCTCCAATTATAGTGCTGAGCGTCAATATTAAGTTCGAATCTGAGCGTCCCGACGTCCACATCGAACGGATCGAATCGGCAGACGACGGGCATCCAGCTTGTGGTCTCCCACGCATCGAGTACAAGGCCGTCGGTCAACTCCGATTCGGACCATATCGCGATCGCGTTAGCACGTCGCAAGTTAGCCAATTCCCAAGTAGTCGTAATGCCCCCGAGATATGTTTCCGCTTCGCACTCGCGAAGATCTACCTCTATCACCTTTTTCGACGGGCCGAGCATCTCGAGGTTAGACCGGTCGGGAATCTTCGGCGTCACATTCGACAGGAGGTTCCGCAGGTAATCCATCCGGACGGGAACTGAAATGGGGATGTCCTGATGGCCCGACACGTGGACCGGAGTCGCT
The DNA here is from genome assembly GCA_040006435.1 of Acidobacteriota bacterium. Lineage (GTDB taxonomy): Bacteria > Acidobacteriota > Blastocatellia > Pyrinomonadales > Pyrinomonadaceae > OLB17. Next base: position 7,775 of record JBDTWZ010000135.1, on the reverse strand, counting down.
TTCAACGCAACCTTTTGCGGAATGATCCGGCCCCCGGGAGCGAGAAAACGCTTTCGGGCGTCAGTCATCGTTGGAATGATATTCTCGTCGTAGGCTTGATTACCGATCGTCTCGCTTACGATCAAGTCGAACTTACCGTCCAGGTCAATGTCGGTGGACATTCCGCTGACAATGGTGATTCGATCGGCTACACCGTTCTCAGCAGCGTGTGCGGCTATCACCGGCAGCATCGGGGTATTCATTTCGATCGCCGTAACGCTTTTTGCTCCGAGTTTCGCCGCCGCGATCGCCCACACTCCGCTTCCCGCTCCTATATCCAGAACACGCGTCTCGTTCGTAACCGTTTTTCGAAGTGCGTTGTAGAAGTGACGGTTTCGGACTTCGTCGGTCAGCATTTGCTCGTGGTAGAACAATGACTGCAGCATATGCTGGAAAAATTGTGCGTCCTTGACGGGTGCGGAGTTATCTTCCATAGAGCGTGATTCTGCTACGAGGCGGCTGCATTCTCACCGGGCCTGGCTATGAGGGTCGGGTAGTTCCCGCTCCAGCACGCGGTGCACGATGACGCGGCCCCCATCCCGATGGCTTCAAGCATTCCCTCGAGCGAAAGATACCCGAGCGAATCGACGTCAATGTATTCGCGGACTTCCTCGTTCGTCATTCGCGACGCGATCAGATCCTGACGGTGTGGTGTATCGACGCCGTAGTAGCACGAGTGTGTCGTCGGCGGGCAGGAGATACGCATGTGCACCTCGCTCGCTCCACATTCGCGGACCATCTGTACGATCTTTTTTGACGTCGTGCCGCGAACTATCGAATCGTCGACAAGAACGATTCGCCGGCCCTGGATAAGATCTTTTATCGGATTGAGCTTGAGCCGGACACCGAATGAACGTATCGATTGCGACGGCTCGATGAATGTGCGTCCGACGTAATGGTTGCGGATGATCGCTTGACGGAACGGAATATCGGATTGACTGGAATAACCGATCGCGGCGGCGACGCCGGAATCCGGAACCGGTACCACGATGTCCGCTTCGCACGGATGTTCGATGGCAAGCCGCTTGCCCATCTTATGCCGCGACTCATTAACCGAGCGGCCGTAAACGGTTGAGTCGGGCCGCGAAAAATATACGTGCTCAAATGTGCAGACGGCGGCCGGTTTTTCCTCGAAAGGTTTTTTCGAATTTATGCCCGCTTTATCAATGACGATCATCTCGCCGGGCTCGACCTCGCGAACGTATTCCGCGTCTATAAGATCGAAAGCGCACGTCTCACTGGCGACACACCACGCTCCGTTCAATTTACCCAGGACCAGCGGGCGGAAACCTCGTGCGTCACGGACGGCGACAAGCGAAGTGGGTGTTAAGAACAAAAGTGAGAAAGCACCTTCGGTTTTTTTCAAAACCTTTTCGATCGCCCCCACGACCGTCGTGGCCTGTGTTCGGGCGATGCTGTGAAGAATGGTTTCCGTATCGGAGGTCGACGAAAAAATCGCGCCTTCTTTTTCAAGTTCGCGGCGCCGAGCTTCCGCGAATGGCAGATTGCCGTTGTGGCAGATCGCGATATCACCGTGTTGACATGTCACCGAAAACGGCTGAACTTCCTTGATCGTGTTCTTACCCGTTGTCGAATATCGCGTGTGGCCGATAGCGCTCGAGCCTTTAAGCCTGCTGAGCACATCTACATTCAAAACATCCGCGACCAGACCTTGCGATCGAAACTGGTGAAGGTCCGCGCCATCGCTCGAAACGATACCGCAGGCTTCCTGCCCCCGATGCTGTAGTGCGAACAGCCCGAGTTGCGTAAGGGTCGATGCTTCGGCGTGGCCAAAAATGCCGAAGATCCCGCATTCCTCTTTGAATTTATCGAGTGTGAGATCCATCAGGTGAAGTTAAGAAGGCGGCCATTCCGACCGCCGAAAACCTATTCTAACCCTGACGAGATTCATCCGCTAGTGAGGAGTTGGATTTAATCGAGTGGAGAAGTTTGTCCGGGATTAGAGTGCAAGCTTTTGCTTTCCTCTTTTCTTAGGCTGAAGAACACAAGCTAACACTTGCACGGTTAAACGATTCCTCGCGCCCGTTCGAGATCCTCCGCCGTATTAATGTTGATGAAAAGCGTGTCCGATCCAGTGAGATGAGCGTATTCACTAAACTTTAACGTGCGTGGATTCAGCTGTGCCACGATCTCGTGCATGGGTGGCGGCATTCTCGATCGCTTAAGGATCTCTTCAACGATCGGCTGAGCGGCCACGACGTTGTAGAACGCGCACAGCGGCTGCAGTCTCCCATCCTCCTGCTCGGGTACTATCGCATCGAACTCGTCCGAGACATTTTCCGCAAGCAGCTGGATCAGCTCGGGCAATACAAATGGGTAATCGCACGCCAGCACAAAAACCCATGCCGTGTTCGCGTAGCTAAGCGCCGCGTGAACGCCGCCAAGCGGGCCGCGGCCCTCGTGCAGGTCGAAGATACATGGGATATCTGCTGTGATCGCCTCGATCGCGAACTGGGTTGAGCTTCCGGCCACCATCGAGATTCTTTCCGTTGAAGGCAAGCCGCTTCGAATAATTGCGATCGAACGTTCTGCGAGCGTCTCGCCGCCCAGCTCGACGAACGCCTTGTCCGTTCCGAGCCGTGACGAACGACCACCGATAAGAATGAATGCGTCGGGATTAAACACGTTCTTTCGAATGATCGTATTCAAAAACACCGGCGAATTCGTCGCGAGGCTGGATCGAAATCACTATCGCTTTCGACGTCGGTGTGTCGCTTCGATCCGCTTTGCTGCCCAGCGGTACAAGCGGATTCGTCTCCGGAAAATATGCTGCCGAACACCCGCGCGGGATCGGATAGGGAATGACGATGAAACGATCTGCGTGACGCTCGCCGTCGTCGAAATGGCTCGTCAGATCGACGACCTGTCCGGCCTTCAATTCGCGCTCGGCGATGTCACCGACATTCATAAAAATAACTCGCCGTTCGCCTTTAATACCGCGGTAACGATCCGACAGGTCGTAGATGGTCGTGTTGAATTGATTGTGCGAGCGAATCGTCGTCAGGAGCAAACGTCCGGGCGGCAATGATGTCGTCTCTAATGTGCTTGTATTGAATTGAGCTTTCCCCGCCGGCGTATCGAAAAGGCCTTCGCGCGGCGGATTCTTTAGATAGAAACCGCCCGGGTCACGAATGCGCGCGTTGTAATTTTCGAAGCCGTCGATAACGCTCGAGATCGCGTTGCGCACGTTGTCGTAGTCCGCGGCCATCGCGTCCCAATCGATCTTCGATCGTGGGCCGAGTGTCGCCTTGGCAAGCTGAGCGACGATCCACGGCTCGCTTCTTAAAGCTTCCGACGCAGGCTCAAAGATACCCTTAGACATTTGCACGTTGAGCATAGTACTTTCCGTCGACACGAATTGCTCACCCGCGGATTGCATGTCGATCTCCGATCGGCCGAGACACGGCAGGATCAATGACTGTTCTCCGACGGCGACCGCCGTTCGGTTCAGCTTCGTGATCACCTGAACGGTCAGCCGACATTGCCTTAGGGCGTCAAAAACGACCTCGGTGTCCGGCGACGCGCTCGCAAAGTTTCCGCCCATCGCAAAGAAGATCTTCGCCCGCGAGTCCCGCATGGCCGCGATGCTCTCTACCGTATTGAAACCATCGCGGCGCGGAATCGAGAAGCCGAATTCCCTTTCGAGGTTCGAAAAAAATTTCTCGTTGACCTTTTCCCATATCCCCATCGTCCGGTCGCCCTGTACGTTCGAGTGGCCGCGGACCGGACACAAACCCGCACCGGGCTTACCGATCTGCCCGCGAAGCAGATGCAGGTTCACGACATCCTGGATCGTCGCGACCGACGACTTGTGCTGCGTCAAACCCATCGCCCAGCACGTGATGACGCGATTCGCATCGACGAACATCTCTGCAGCTTCGGTGATCTGCTCGCGGGTTAGCCCGCTTTCGGCGAGGATCGTCTCCCAGTTTGTAGCATCCAGATTCGCCACCAGATCGTCATATCCCGTCGTCCGTTCCGTAATAAATTTTTGATCGAACACGGTCCCCGGAGCCGACCGTTCGCGCTCTAGCATGACCTTCATCATTCCCTTCAGAACGGCCATGTCGCCGCCGATGCGGAGCGGCAGGTGAAGGTCCGCCAAGTGCGTCGACTTGTTAGTCAGCATCGCGACTGGAAACTTCAGAGGGTTCCGATAATGCTGTGGGTTCGGATTCACAAAATTTAGCAGCCCCGCTTCGGGGAGCGGATTGATCGCGATCATCTTTGCGCCTTTACGTTTCGCATCCTGGAGAGACGACATCATCCGAGGCGCGTTCGTTCCGGGATTTTGGCCGATGACGATCACCAGATCGGTTTCATTAAAATCGGAAAGGCGAACGGTTGCCTTGCCCAGGCCGATCGATTCGCTCAGTGCCACGCCTGAAGATTCGTGGCACATGTTCGAGCAATCGGGCAGGTTGTTGGTGCCGAACTGACGGACAAACAGTTGGTAGAGAAACGCGGCCTCATTCGATGTGCGGCCGGATGTGTAGAAGATCGCCTCGTCAGGCGAGGCGAGAGAATTTAGTTCACCGGCTATCAACGCGAACGCGTCGTCCCACGAGATAGGCTCGTAATGCGTCGAAGCTTTTCGCAACACGACCGGCTCCGTAAGGCGGCCTTGTGAATTGAGCCAGTGATCGTCCCTTTCTGCAAGCTCAGCCACAGAGTGGCGTGCGAAAAACTCGGACGTTACTCGTTTCGTCGTACCTTCATCCGCCAGAGCTTTCGCGCCGCTTTCGCAAAATTCGGCGATGGTCCGTTTTTCGTCCGGGTCGGGCCACGCACACGACTGGCAATCAATACCGCCTTTTTGGTTGAGCTTGAGCAGAGCACGCGTTCCGCGGACGACGCCCATCTTGCCAAGGGCGTTCGTCATCGTCTCCTTGATCGCGGAAAGGCCGGCGGCAGTCTCGCTAGGTTTTGTGACGTGAAGATTCGATTCCCTGTCGCTGTCGCTGTCGCTGCTCATTTTCGTAGTTCAGGCTCGGGTCTAAAGAGTACGAGACTTATCGCGTCGCCGTGAAAAGGAAGAGCAGAACGCGATGAATCGCGCGCTCTAGATCGAACCGCACTCTGACCCTGGATTGGGGAACGCGTCAGCGCGGTCGGGATCGTCAGGCCGATCGATACACTCAAAATCCTTCTCGACGATTATCGCCAGCGATTGATCCGGTCCGATCTCCTGTTGAGTTTCAAACCCCACCTCATCGCTCGACGCCCAACGTCGAGCGGCCGTTTCAGGAACCGAGATCGTGATCTCACCGTTATCGAATTGCGCGAGTATGGATTCTGCCTCAGGTGACATCACTACCGTATATCGCAATCCATTCGGACCAAATCGTATTTCATCCGAGATGCTCCCGTCGGCTGCAAAGCGTTCCACCTCGCTTCGCAAGAGTCGCAGCCGTATTGAGTTTCCTTTTATCCTAAGCTTCATTTGACGATCGACCTTCAGTTATCCGTTGACCACCAGAATAGACATTGAACGAGCCATCCCGAACAAAACCAACCAGTGTCATGCCAAACTCGTCCGCCAACTCGACTGCGAGACTCGACGGTGCGCCGACCGCGACAAGGATCGGGATTCCCGCCATCAGCGCTTTCTGAACCAGCTCAAAACTCGCACGTCCACTGACGAGCAATATGTTTTCCGACACCGGCAGCTCGCCCGCGAGAAACTTTGCCCCTATCACCTTATCCAGCGCATTATGACGTCCAACATCTTCGCGGACGATCTCAAGTTTGCCTTCGATATTGAATAATGCCGATGCGTGAAGTCCTCCTGTTTGATCGAAAACGTTTTGCGAGATTCGGAGTTTATCCGGCAAGGTGTGGATGAGACCGGCGTCGAATTTCGGACTTTGTCTGTCCGCAAGGAACTTCGCTCCGGTCTTAAGTGCGTCGATTGAGCTTTTCCCGCACACGCCGCAGCTTGACGTCGTATAAAAGTGGCGTTCTAGACGTTTGAAGTCGATGTCGACACCGTCGCGGAGATCGACGCGAATCGTGTTCGAGTTCAGTGCCGCCGCACGATCGATCGCATCCTTGTGTTTTACGATCTTCAAACCGCAATGACGGATCTGTTTTATCTGTGCTGGATCTTGAAGGATGCCTTCTGTAAATAGAAAACCGGCCGCAAGCTCGCCATCATCGCCCGGCGTGCGCATCGTGATCGATATCGCGCGATGCCCGCCGTCAGGAAATCCAACGCGAATTTCCAGCGGCTCTTCGACCGCGAGAACGTCAGGCGATTCTTCCGTAGCCGATCCCGCGACGACACGTCGGACGCGAGCGGGCGCCAAAGCTGTTGCCACAGAGCTCACAGAGGAACTTGAAGAGAATTCGGGTTTGCTCTGCATAACTAATAATAGCTCTGTGTCCTCTGTGGCAAATCCTTATTCAGCCGGTAGGACACGACCACGGCATTCGCCAAACCCGATCCGGCGAAAGCCTTCGCGTTCGCAAAAGCCTTTCATGATCACCTCGTCGCCATCTTCGAGAAAGCGCCGCTGCTCGCCAGAAGGTAACTCAAGCGGCTCGGTCCCGCGCCATGTAAGTTCGAGCATACAACCGCGTTCGTTTTTTTCTTTGCCGCTGACGGTACCGGTTGCCATCAGATCGCCCGTCTGCAGGTTGCAGCCGTTCGACGCGTGATGCGTCAGCATCTGACCGATCGTCCAGTAGAGATCTTTCGTGTTCGAGCGAGAAAGCATGTGCGGCTCGATATTTTCACTCCGCATTTTCTCGGTCTGTATATAAACCTCGAGCTTGATGTCGAGCCCGCCGAACTTCTTATTGTTCGCGTCACTGAGGTATTCGAGTGGCTGCGGGTCATCTGCATCGCGTTCGAAGGCTTGCGTCCTGAACGGAGCAAGAGCTTCCATCGTTACGACAAAGGGTGAAATGGTCGTCGCAAAGTTCTTCGCAAGAAACGGGCCGAGCGGCTGGTATTCCCATGCCTGCATGTCGCGTGCCGACCAGTCGTTGACAAGACAGACGCCAAAGATGTGATCTTCCGCTTCGCCGATCGGTATCGGCTCGCCGAGTTCATTGGGTTGCCCGACAAAAAATCCAAGTTCCATCTCGTAGTCGAGATTCTTGCACGGGATGAAAACCGGCGGCTTTTCGGCGTCGCTTCGATTCTGCCCGTGCGGACGTGTAATTTCCGTTCCGCTGATGACGATGCTCGATGCGCGTCCGTGATAACCGATCGGAATATATTTGTAATTCGGCAGCAGCGGGTTGTCCGGGCGAAACATCGATCCGACATTCGTCGCGTGAAAGATCGAGCAGTAGAAGTCGGTGTAATCGCCGATCCTAAATGCTGGCTCAAACCGGACATCCTTCACAGAGATCAAGTGTTCCGCGATCGCTGCACGGTCCCGGTTCTTTTCCGACAGGAGATAAATAGCTTGCCGTCTGATGTCCGACAGAACACGTGGGTCAAAACCGCCGATCGCGTTGAGGCTCCAAAAACGATAGGACGCAAATTGGGCGATCGCTTCGTTCTGCATCAACTCGTCACTAATACAGCCGAAAATATCGAGGATCTTGTCGCCGATCATGAGCCCGATTCCGAGAACCGGCTCGGTCTCGCCGAATTCATAAACACAAAACGGCAAGTTTTGTATCGGGAAATCCGTGTCGGGCGAGTTGGCGGATTCCACCCAGCTCTTCAGATCCGGGTCGTGCGTTTCGTTGATCTCGTA
>JBDTWZ010000134.1:0-8983 GCA_040006435.1 Acidobacteriota bacterium | reverse complement strand
GACCACTGACACGATGAGCGTAACCGGCAACGTAAAAATTTTCTCAGGGAACGCCCACCCGGCGCTGGCCAAAGAGATCTGCTCACATTTGAGCTGTGATCTCGGAAAGGCGAGTACGGAACGTTTTTCCGACGGCGAGTTCAACTTTCAGATTGATGAAAACGTTCGCGGCTCCGATGTGTTTATCGTTCAGCCGACTTGTCCGCCGACGGATCAGCATCTTATGGAGCTGCTGATAATGATGGACGCGTTTGTTCGAGCGTCAGCGGAACGAGTTACGGCCGTTATTCCGTATTTCGGTTATGCCCGCTCTGATAAGAAGGACCGGCCGCGGGTGCCGATCGCCGCAAAGCTCGTTTCGAACCTGATCGTTAAGGCCGGAGCGGAGCGAATTCTGACAATCGATCTTCACGCGGCGCAGATACAGGGTTTCTTCGACGTGCCGGTCGATCACCTTTATGCTGCACCGATTGTCGTCGACTATTTCAAGTCGAACCCGATCGAGAACCTGATCGTCGTCGCTCCCGACACGGGAGGAGCCGAGCGGGCCCGGGCGTACGCTAAACGACTAAATGCCGGACTTGCTCTTTGCGACAAACGTCGCGAACGTGCGAATGAAGCGGACGTCATGAATATCGTCGGCGATGTCAGCGGCAAGAATTGTTTGATCGTCGATGACATGTGCGATACGGGTGGAACGATCTGCAAGGTCGCGGCGGCTTTGCATGAAGCTGGCGCGAACGAGATTTTCGCATGCTTTTCGCATGCAGTGCTGTCGGGGAAAGCTGCCGAGAGAATAAACAAATCACATTTGAAAAAGGTCATCGTTACAAATACGATCCCGCTTCGCGACAGCGCGATAGATCTCGAGCAGAGCGGAAAAATAGAGGTTTTGAGTGTCGCAAAGCTACTGGCTTCGGCGATCAAGTCGATTCACGACGAGACCAGCGTTTCGTCACTTTTTATTTGAAGAGTGTTCGGTCTTCAGTGACCGGTGGTCCCAGAAACCACGCCGACAAACTGAACACCGACCACGGAACACTGAGGATATATGGCAGAGAAAATTGTAGTAAAAGCCGAGAAGCGGGATGCGCAGGGCAAAAATGTGAACCGCCGTTTGCGAGCCGAAGGGAAGATACCGGTCGTTGTTTATGGCGGCGGTACCCAATCTCTCGCGGCGGTCGCGGAACTTAAAGACCTGGCGGCGATCCTTCGGACCGACACCGGCGTCAATACCGTATTCTCGCTCGACATACCGGGCGAGGGCGTTAACGACGTTATTTTTCAGGATCGACAGATCGATCCGGTCAGGGGTCGTTTGATCCACGCCGACCTGCGTCGGTTCGCACGCGGTGAAAAGATCGAAATGACCGTGCCGATACACCTTATTGGCGAGCCGGAAGCGCTGAAGGAAGAAGGTGCGGTGCTGACCCAGGCAATGCGTGAGATCAAGGTCCTTTGCGAACCGGCAAATACGCCGGATTCGATCGACGTTGATGTCACGGGCCTGACGTCCGAGCATGCTGTGCACGTTTCGGATCTCAAGATCGGGGCGGGAATCGAGATACACGAATCGCCGGACACTGTCGTCGCGTCGATCGTCATCGTCAAGGAAGTCGAGCTCGAACCGCAGGTTGAAGAAGGTGCTGAGCCTGAGGTCGTCGGCGAAGAAAAGCCGGCTGAAGAAGGCGAAGGCGAAGGCGGCGAGTAGGTTTGGAACCAAATTGGCTGATCGTCGGTCTCGGGAATCCGGGTGCGGAATACGAACGAACGCGGCACAATCTCGGCTTTATGCTTGTTGATGTGCTCGCTAGCGAGTGCCAGACTCAGATCAAACGAACGGAGTGCCTCGGTTTGATCGGCCGGGCCGAGATTGAAAACCAAAAGACCGAGCTCGTGAAGCCGCAGACGTTCATGAACCTTAGCGGCGAAACGGTAAGCTGCTTGCTGCAGAAGCCGGATCGAAGCATTGAACGCCTGATAGTTGTTTCGGACGATCTCGCGTTGCCGTTTGGAAAGATCAGATTGCGGCCTAGCGGTTCGCACGGCGGCCACAATGGGCTGAGATCGATGGTCGACTGCTTGCGGACGAATGATTTCATTCGTTTGCGGATCGGAATAATGCCGGAGCATCCGGTGATGAACACGAAGAATTTTGTGCTGGAGAACTTTTCGAAAGTTGAAAGTACGGAAGTTGACAAGATACTGGCAACGAGTGTCAACGCGGTTCGAACCGTCCTGAGAGACGGCATCGACAAGGCGATGGCCGAGTTTAATTGATTTGCGATTTTCGATTCTAGATTTGCGATCTCGTAGCGGCCCCGGAGAAGATCGTAGATAGAAAATCGAAAATCCCAACGACGGAGGAAAATGGCAAACAGGACATACGAAGTGATGTATATCGTCGATCCGGAAACACCGGCCGACAAGCTTACGAAACTGAACGAAGCGGTCGGAAAACTGATCGAGAAAGAAGGCGGAACGGTTGTTCGAATGGACGACGGCGGCAGGCGGACACTGGCATATCCGATCAAAAAGAAGACCGAAGGGTTTTATATTCTTTTTGAGGTCGAAGGCTCGGGTCAGGAGATCGCCGAGCTTGAACGTCGCATGCGTGTCAACGATATGATCATCAGATATATCACCGTTCGTGTCGACGAGGACCGCAAGAAGGCAGCGGGAAGGACGGCGAAACGCGAAAAACGTGCGGCGACCCGTGCAAAGTTTCGTCCAACTGAGGAAACGGCACCGGAGGCGGCAGCTTAACGCCGGAGAGAATTATGATTGATAGAGAAATGGATGTAATTGGGGAACGGGACATAATGGCCGGCGGCGAAGAGCAGTTTGGCGACAAGGCTCCGCGCCGTTATCAACGCCGACGTCCGCGTCAGGTAGTTCCGGACTACATAGATTGGAAGGACGTCGAATTTCTTCGGCAGTTCATTCCCGAGCGCGGAAAGATCATGCCGCGTCGTATCTCCGGAATTTCGGCTAAGGACCAGCGGCGAATTGCTACGGCGATCAAACGCGCTCGTTCAATGGCTTTACTGCCGTTCGTTTGGGAATAGGTCTCGATTTTGGATTTTGGGTTTTGGATTTTGGATTGAAGCCGTACCGGACCGACAAACAGTCGGAATCGATTGCGGCATCGGTCCTGCCTTTGAGGAAATTATCATGGCAAATACAACGATTCTTTTAAGAGAAGACGTCGATGCTCTCGGCGGACGAGGCGAGATCGTCAAGGTTCGGGCCGGCTACGCACGTAACTATCTGCTGCCGCAGGGCCTCGCGACGCTGGCGACCAAGGGGAACGTCAAACAGATTGAGAAGGAACGCGAAGCTTTGCTCAAGAAGGCTGCGGAAGAGAGATCTACAGCGGAGGCGCAGAAAGATCAAATGGGCGTCATTGAGCTCGCTTTTGAACGCAAGGCTGGCGAAGGCGGAACACTATTCGGCTCGGTGACTTCCATGGATATCGCCGAGGCGTTGCAAGCCAAGGGTTACGAGATCGATCGTCGCAAGATCGTTCTTCGTGAGCCGATCAAGGAAACCGGCGAATACACGGTGAACGTCAAGCTTCATCGAAATGTCGTTCTCGAGATTCCGGTAAGAGTCACGGGCGAAGGCGGAGAGATGCCCGAGGCGAAACCGGAGAAAAAGGCTCGAAAGGCGAAGGATGAGTCAGACGAAGCTCCGGCAGAAGCGTCCGTAGCGGTCGAAGCGGAGACGCCGGCCGAGCCGGCAGCCGAAGAAGAGGCGAACGAAGCGTAGATGAATTTACGTTTTCGGTGAGAAACGGACCGCGTTCGGGAATTCCGGACGCGGTTTTTGTTGCACTAAAAAATTGTTCGAAACGAAAATTTACATGCCGCATTTTTCGCTTTAGAATAGTCCCAACTCATTCCCCGAACAGACATGGCATTTGCATTCCCCGAAGCCCGACGAGAGCAATTTCTAGAACGTCCGCTGCCGAGCAGCGAAGAGAGCGAACGCGCAATTCTGGGCGCCATCCTTCTCGACAACGCCCTGATCGCGCAAGCTGTCGAACACCTCAAGGCCGAAGATTTTTACGGCCCGCTTCATCGACGGATCTTTAATGCGATGATCTCGCTGTTCGAGGTGTCGAAACGGATCGACCCGATCCTCATCGGCGAAGAATTGAAAAAGGACGGCTCGATCGAGTCGATCGGCGGTATTGCGACGATCACCAACCTGACATACGGGCTACCGCATTTTACCGACGTCAAAGATTACATCAAGGTCGTCCGCGACAAGTCGATGATGCGTTCGCTTGTTCGGACATGTAATGAGATAACCAGCGAGGCGCTTGAAGAAGAAGAGGATGCCGAGGTTGTGCTCGACCATGCCGAGCAGATGATCTTCCAGCTTACCGAGATGGAAGAGCGGCAGGGATTTTCGCGCATCCAGCCGATCGCCGAGAACGTTTTCACGAAAATACAGGAATACGCTCAGCATGAATCGCACGCGTTGACCGGTTTAGCGACGGGCTTTCGCGATTTGGACCAGATAACATCGGGGTTTCAGCCGAGCGATCTGATAATTGTCGCGGCCCGGCCGTCGATGGGAAAAACAGCGCTTTGTCTGAACATCGCCCAGCGGGCGGCTGTGAATGAAAAAGCGACCGTCGCCGTCTTCTCGCTTGAAATGTCGAAGGAGCAATTGGTAATGCGTATGCTGAGCTCGCAGGCGTCGGTCGACGCAAGGAATCTGCGGACAGGCATGCTTTCGAAGTCCGATTGGGCGCGACTCGCGGAGGCGATCGGAATTCTTGCCGCTACTGACATCTACATCGATGACACGCCCGGCATTAGTGTCCTCGAGATGCGCGCGAAACTTCGACGTTTAGCGGCCGAAAACAAGAAGCTCGATCTAGTTATGGTCGACTACCTGCAGTTGATGGGCAGCTCTCGGCGAAATGAAAACCGACAGCAAGAGGTGTCACAGATCTCGCGCGATCTGAAAACGATCGCGAAAGAATTCAAAGTGCCGGTAATGGCGCTGTCTCAGCTTTCGCGTGCACCCGAAGCCCGAAATCCCCCGCGGCCGATGATGTCAGATCTTCGCGAGTCGGGAAGTATTGAGCAGGACGCGGATGTCGTCGCATTTATCTATCGCGCCGATTACTACGCAAAAAGCCAGGACGAGATCCCGGAAGACCAACGGAACATTGCCGAGCTAATTATTGCAAAGCAGCGTAACGGCCCGACAGATACCATTAAGCTTGCGTTCCTGAAACAGTTTACGCGGTTTGAAGATGCGTATTTGGGATAGATCGCAGTTCAGAGTGCGAGCTTTAGCCTGTCGATTGTTATTCCACTACAAGTTTGAGCTTGTACTCCAACGATATGAACGACGCTAGATATCCGATCGGAAAATTCGACACGGCAAATTATTCCTCGCGCGCGGAGAATGCGAGGACGATCTCCGACCTCCCCGCAAACCTGCGTGCCGCCGTGGACGGGTTGACGGATGAGCAGCTAGACACGCCGTATCGCGACGGCGGATGGACGCTTCGGCAGACCGTACATCATCTCGCCGACAGCCACATCAATTCGTTTTGCCGATTCAAGCTCGCGTTGACTGAGGACGAGGCTCCGACTATCCGGCCGTATTACGAAGACCGTTGGGCCGAGCTTGCGGACAACCGAATGCCCGTAGATACGTCGTTGAAGATCGTCGACGGTATACATTCGCGATGGACATCGCTGCTCGAGTCGATGACCGATGAAGATTTCCAACGCGAGTTCGTGCACCCCGAAACGGGGAACTGGACACTCGAAGCAGTCCTGGCTCTGTACGCATGGCATTCGCAGCATCACACGGCACACCTCACCTCGACGCGGGAGCGCAACGGCTGGTAGTAACGCTTGGTTAATTTTCGATTTTCAATTTGCGATTTGCAATCGTTCTGTCGCACCGATGTCAGTCGGTTGCGACTAAGAAACGCAAATTGAAAATCGAAAATCGAAAATACAAAGATGGCTGATGCATCCGACAGACTCGTCTCCCTCGACGTCTTTCGCGGAATGACGATCGCGGGGATGGTGCTCGTCAACAATCCCGGCACATGGTCGTCGATCTACGGTCCGCTCAAGCACGCCGAATGGCACGGGATCACGCCCACCGATTACATATTTCCGTTCTTCCTCTTCATCGTCGGCGTTGCGATCCCGATCGCACTGACAAAAAGGGTCGCCGCCGGCATTACGCGAGGCCTCTACCTGAAGATCATCCAACGCGCGTTGACCATCTTCGCACTCGGCATCCTGATGTCGATGATCCCATTCTTCCAGTTCAACGACTCGACGGGTATTCCGTACGCGATCAAGATCCTGCTGGTTCTTTCATTCTCCGCCGCGTTGCTTTTGTATCTACTCGAAAGGCGAACCGTGGCCGCGATCACGGCCGGCGTGTCGACACTGATCGTCCTTGGGTTTTATCTCGGCGGGGCTGAGATCGTCTGGTACAACTTTTCGACAATGCGGATTCCGGGTGTGCTGCAGCGCATCGCGGTTTGTTATCTCATCGTCTCGCTCATTTTCCTGCACACGAACTGGAAACAGCAGACGGTGATCGGTATCGCGTTGCTCCTGCTCTACTGGCTGCTGATGACGGTAGTCCCGGTTCCGGGGTGCGACGTGACGACGATTGACGACAAAGCCTGCAATCTCGCGGCATGGCTCGATCGAACACTACTGACCGAGGCCCATATGTGGCGTTCGGCAAAAGTTTTCGATCCCGAGGGCATCCTCTCGACGATCCCTGCCATCGTGACGACGCTGTCAGGAGTTCTGACCGGAAGCTGGATCACTCGAGCTCCTCCTCGCAATCCGCATCCGGCTAACACCGAAGAATCCGCGATCCGCAATCCGCAATCCGCAATTGAAACAGTTGCCGGAATGTTCTTCTTCGGCACCGTCCTTCTCGCCGCGGGCTGGTCATGGAGCCTTCTGTTCCCGCTGAATAAATCGCTGTGGACAAGTTCGTACGTACTTTACACGTCAGGCCTCGCGATGCTGACACTCGCGTCGTGCTATTGGCTGATCGACATCAAGGACTACAAACGCTGGGCAGGGCCGTTCGTTGTTTTCGGTGTCAACGCACTGGCGCTTTTCGTATTCTCGGGCATCATGGCGCGCTTGCTGGGTATGATTCGCCTCGCCGGTCCCGAAGAGGGAAAGGACATCACGCTGCAGCAGTGGATCTTCAACAACGCTTTTCTCTCGTGGGCCTCGCCGATCAATGCATCGCTCGGCTACGCGATCTGTTTCATTCTCTTTTGGCTGTTCCTGATGTGGCTGCTTTATCGAAGGCGTGTGCTGATAAAAGTGTGAAGTTTCTCTAATCGGCGTCCATATTTAGTGCTGAAGTGGGGGTACTCCAGGCATGACATTTGTTTGGTTCTATTTGTGGTTCTTTCTTCTTATCCAGTTAACAATCCTAGTACGGTCTTTCTTTGCACTTTTTGTCTACCATGTCCCCATAATGAAGCGACTGACCTTTTTGGCTATTGCGGTTTTGCGCTCCGCCGTCTCATTTTGGTTGGGCTTTTATATGCTAGGCGTCCTGGAAGCGGAAACACTGGATCGCCTCTGGATTCTCCTGATCGTGGGTGCTTTCTCTATCGGGGAATGGTTCCTAAGTAGATTAATCGAAAGCCGCCTGATTAAGATCCGTCAACCATCCTTCCGAGAATTCTTTTCTTAGTAGATTCGTTTATCGAAGGGCGATAAAGTCTTAAGATTGCGCACCAGTATTGAAAGCGTGTGCTAATTAAGCGGTTTCTCCGTGATCCGGGGCTTGCGGGTGTGGGAAGGAGAGCAAACTAAACTGAAGTTCGTTCTCGCAGCGGGCCGCACGCTTCGGCAGACGGACAAGAGCAGCAAACTGAAGCCGTCGTCCGCTAAAATTCCGCGTTTGCCGCTGACACAACCTTCTCGGCGGCGTCGTTCATGGTCGTAGCGGGAATGATGCCGATCGCGGATTCGTTGAGGACGCGTCGGCCTTCTTCGACGTTAGTGCCTTCGAGGCGTGCGACGATCGGGATCGAGACACCGAGGTTCTTCGCCGCGGCAACGACGCCGTTAGCGACCATATCGCAGCGAACGATCCCGCCGAAGATGTTAATGAGAACAGCCTTGACGTTGTCGTCGGCAAGCAGAATCTTGAACGCCTGTTCGACTCGTTCCTGCGATGCACCGCCGCCGACATCGAGAAAGTTCGCCGGTTCGCCGCCGGCCAACTTGATAATGTCCATCGTCGCCATTGCGAGCCCGGCGCCGTTCACCATACAACCGATGTTGCCGTCGAGCTTGATGTAATTGAGGTCGAATTTCGACGCCTCGATCTCGAGCGGTTCTTCTTCGTTAAGATCGCGAAGCTCTTCGTAACCTTTGTGACGGAACATGGCGTTGTCGTCGAAGGTGACCTTGGCGTCGAGCGCGATCAGGCGATTGTCTTTTGTCAGCAGGAACGGATTGATCTCGACCAGCGACGCATCCATCTTTTCGTACGCTTCGTAAAGAGAGAGCATAAACTTCGCCGCCTGATTGACGAGATCATTTGGAATGCCCAGTCCGAACGCGAGCTTTCGAGCTTGGAACGCCCGCAACCCAACGGCCGGATCGATCGTCTCTTTTAAGATCAATTCCGGTGTTTCTTCGGCGACCTTTTCGATATCCATGCCCCCGGCCGATGACGCCATCATAACGTTGCGTCCGGTCACGCGGTCGAGGGTAATGCCGAGATAAAATTCCTTATCGATAGGCAGCCCCTCTTCAATCAGCAGGGTCTTGACCTCGCGGCCTTCGGGTCCGGTCTGGTGGGTCACCAACTGCATTCCCAATATCTCCGACGCGATCTGCTTTGCTTCCTCGGGCGATTTCGCGAGCTTCACGCCGCCGCCCTTACCACGTCCGCCGGCGTGGATCTGAGCTTTCACGACTACTACATTAGTACCGAG
>JBDTWZ010000133.1:0-9021 GCA_040006435.1 Acidobacteriota bacterium | reverse complement strand
CACCGTCGCTCGCGTGCGTCGTTGTGCGCTATCATCTTGCCTAATGTCGCTCCAGATCATTCGCAGTCGCCGAGTCGTCACTCCTTCGGGAGTTCGACCGGCGGCGGTTCATTTTGCTAATGGAAAGATCCGGCTCGTCGGTGAATGGACCGATACTCCGGACGGTGCGAATCTCATCGATGTCGAGGACCTCGTCGTGATGCCGGGGTTGGTCGACAGTCACGTTCATGTGAACGAGCCCGGACGGACGGAATGGGAAGGTTACGAGACGGCTACGAGAGCGGCGGCGGCGGGCGGCGTTACGACGATCGTAGATATGCCGCTGAACTCGATTCCCGCCACGACGACGAAGAAAGCATTTGATGAAAAGCTCGCCGCCGCCGATGGCAAGTGCTCGATTGATGTCGCGTTTTGGGGTGGAGTCGTTCCGGGAAATGTGAGTGAGCTTGGGCCGCTTGTTACACGAGGCGTACGCGGGTTCAAGTGTTTCCTTATTCACTCAGGCGTCGACGAGTTCCCTCACGTAACGGCGGGCGATCTGCGGATCGCGATGCCTGAGCTGGCCCGGCTCGATCGTGTCTTGCTTGTGCATGCCGAGCTCGAAGGCCCGATCGCCGCAGCCGCTGCATCGATCGCGGATGATGATCCGCGTAAGTACAACACCTTTCTCCGTTCGCGGCCACGGACAGCGGAGGATCAGGCGATCGCCTTGATGATCGATCTGTGTCGCGAGACCGGCACTCGCGTCCACATCGTCCATCATTCGTCGTCGGACGCACTTGGTCTGCTGCGTCGGGCTCGATCCGAAGGGTTGCCGATCACGGTCGAGACCTGTCCCCACTATCTGACATTCGCCGCCGAGGACATCGCTGATGGTGACACGCATTTCAAATGCTGCCCGCCTGTCCGCGAGCGCGAGAACCGCGAAAAACTTTGGGAGGCGGTAGCCGATGGGACGATCGACATGATCGTGTCGGACCATTCGCCGTGTACACCCGAACTGAAAAAGCAGGACTCCGGAGACTTCATGGATGCTTGGGGCGGTGTATCCGCACTGCAATTCAGCCTTCCGGTGATGTGGACGAATTTCCGGGCCCGAGGGTTTGGGCTGGATGATATGACGCGTCTGATGTCCGAGGCGCCGGCGAAACTCGCAGGGCTCGAAAACCGGAAAGGTAAGCTCGCCGCCGGCTTCGATGCGGACATCGTCGTGTGGGAGCCAGACGAGCGATTCACCTTGCGGCCTGAATTGATCGAGCACCGCCACAAGCTGACGCCATACGCCGGGATGGAGCTTTACGGAAGCGTTCGGACGACGTATGTCGGTGGGACGGAAGTTTTTGCTAACGGAGCGTTTCCGAATACAATCGTCGGGAAGCTGATCGTCTAAATTGAGACCGGGAAAGGGAGTTAGGAAAGGTTCGAGTGTCCCTCGTCAAATGGCGAGAAATGTCCCATCGATTCGTGTATTTAGCGTGTTTCGTGGTAACTGCTTTTGGAAGATTTTAACCACCAAAGCAACGAAGTCACGCTAGATTTGAGACCCTTGTTGTTTCGTGGCCTTTTTCGTGTGGATTCGTGTGATTCGTGGTTTGCTTATGGAAGCCGAACCACCAACCCCACGAAACCCACGAACGAGCCCCTTATAAACATACAATCACACGAAACACACGAAATGATTGAGGCGAGGCAGTCGGGAATTCGAACCTGGCTCTTCGCGAAACGTTTTCACAAAACGATTAGACTTACCGAAATTTATGGAATTCACTGATCTCGTCGATCTTGCGTCCGAAAAACTTGGCGGAGCTGTGCTCTTCGCCAACGACGAATTCTTTGCACCCAAAGAAAATCTATTGCAGCCGGGCGCCGCTATCTGGATCGAAGGAAAATATACCGAACGCGGCAAATGGATGGATGGATGGGAGACGATGCGTCGTCGCAGTCCGCGGCTCGAAGAAGAATTTGACTGGTGCGTCGTTCGACTCGGGGCACCCGGGAGAATAAGAGGCGTCACCGTCGATACAAGTTTTTTCCGGGGCAACTTCCCTTCCCACTGCTCGATCGACGCGTGTTCCGCGGATCCGAGATCGGACGTCACGGAATTGCTCGGCGATAAGGCAAACTGGAAGGAGATCTTGCCCAAGTCGGCCCTTAGCGGCGATAGTCAAAATAATTTCACGATCGATAGCACGCACCGCGCAACTCATGTACGGCTGAAGATATTTCCCGACGGTGGCGTTGCACGCCTTCGAGTACACGGCGATGTTTTACCTGACTGGGATTCTCTAAAAATGCGAAACAGCGAGATCGATCTGGCGGCCGTCGAAAATGGCGGAACGGTGCCGCTCGCAAGCGACATGTTTTTCGGTCACCGCATTAATCTCATCATGCCCGGCCTGGCACGCGACATGAGCGACGGTTGGGAATCGCAGCGACGACGCGGACCGGGTCACGACTGGTGCATTATCAAACTCGGTGCGGCGGGGACGCTCAAGCGGGTCGAGATCGACACCTCGCATTTCAAGGGACATTATCCGGAGAGTTGTTCGATCGATGTCGGAAGCGCCGATTCCTCCGCGTCGTTGGATTCAATTGAGTGGCGAGAGCTGCTCAGCAGTACAAAGCTGCAGCCGCACACCCGGCATACGTTTGTCGATGAACTGGCCGATCTCGGAAAAGTCACGCATGCCCGGCTGAACATTTTTCCCGACGGTGGTGTCAGCCGCCTGCGGCTCTTCGGCAGGATCGGCAAATGAGCGGCTCGCTAGAACTCATTAATCAGGCCGACGTGTTGGAAGCGGAATCGATATTTCGAGACTGTTGCGGCTCTATGAGATGGGCAAGCCGAATGGCCGCGTCGCGGCCGTTCATTTCCGAAGTCGCGCTGATCGAAACCGCCGGAAACATTTGGAAAGATCTTGAGACCACCGACCGGCTTGAAGCGTTTTCAACTCATCCCCAGATCGGTGAGAATAAGGCTGCGCCGGCACAACAAGCTCGATCCGCCGAATGGTCCACCGGAGAACAAGCGGGAATGAATATCGCGGACGAGCAGTTGAAGCAATCGCTTGCTGCTGCGAACCGTGCATATTACGAGAAGTTTGGATTTATATTCATCGTCTGTGCGACCGAAAAAAGCGCGTCGGAAATGTTGGAACTCTGCCGGGGTCGCCTCGCGAATGATCGCGAGATCGAGATCATGATCGCGGCGGGCGAGCAGCAAAAGATCACCGAGATCAGACTAAGAAAGCTTTGCGGTGGCCCATAATGAAAAGTACTCTTTGAACGCAGAGTCCGCGGAGCACGCCGAACATCCCGCCTGTTTCGCACCGCGTTCTCCGCCATCTCTGCGTCAGACTGTTTTCTAACAACGGAGTTTTTATAACTGTGAACTCAATAACGACACATATTCTGGATATCTCAATCGGCAGGCCCGCGGCCGGTGTTCTCGTGAGACTCGATCGTCAAACGTTTGAGGGCGAATGGGGACTTGTTGGAAGCCGGAAAACGGACAGCGACGGGCGGGTACGCGATCTCATTCCTGAAGGCGAGAAGTTGATGGCGTCGGCCTACCGTCTCACGTTCGATGTCGGACCGTATTTTCGGGAAAAGCAGGTCGAAGGTTTCTATAACGAAGTCACGATCGGCTTTGTCGTCACCGACGCGTCGCAGCACTATCACGTTCCACTGCTGCTTAGTCCATTTGGATATTCAACTTATCGCGGGAGCTAATGTATGTCGGTTCAACTGGTCCACAATAATTATGGAAAATCGCGGGTCCGCCTGATGAAAGTTTCCCGGCGGGGCGAGTGGCACGAGCTGCAGAATATCAACGTGAAGATCGCGTTCGAGGGCGATTTCGACGAGATACATGTGCAGGGCGACAATAGCAAGTGTCTGCCGACCGACACTATGAAGAACACCGTCTATGCGCTCGCGGCCCAGACGAAGGAGATCGAAGAGATCGAGAGCTTTGGGCTCAGGCTGGCTCGCCACTTTCTCGCCGACAACGAGCAGATCTCGCGCGTCTCGATCGATATCATCGAACATAAATACACACGCATTCCCATGGGCGGCGAGCCGCACCCGCACTCCTTTACAAAAAGCGGCGGCGAGAAACGGACGACCGCAATTCGACTGACGCGAGACGACTGCTCGGTCGAATCTGGACTCGAAGACCTGACAGTCATAAAGACGACCAGATCGGGCTTTGCGGGATTTAAGAAGGATAACTTCACGACGCTGCCGGAGGCCACCGACAGAATATTTTGCACGTCGGTTAAAGCAAATTGGCGATACGCAAGTCCGGAAGCGGCGACCGAGGAACTGTGGAGCGGTGTCCGTCAGACGATACTCGATACGTTTGCCGAGCACGACAGTTTGTCGGTGCAGCATACCCTTCATGCAATGGGCGAGGCTGTGCTTGATCGTCATTCGGACGTCACCGAGATCGCATTCTCTCTGCCGAATATTCATTGCATCCCAGTCGACGTAACGAGATTTGGCGAGGCGAACAACAACACCATCTTTCTCCCGACTGAGGAACCGCACGGTCTGATCGAAGGGCGTTTGAGCCGCGGCTAGCTTGCGGGCGGACAAGTCTAAAAACCGAAACCATGAAATAACACGAATCACTCGAACCGCTCGAAAACATAGTTGCATCACTGCGTCTCGGCGGTAAACAAACATATGACAACATCGCTTTCAACTGAAATCCTCGAACGGATCACCGCGCGACTAAGACCGTCGCTTGCCTCATTTGCAAAGTCATATCCCGGTGGAACTGGCCGTCGTCAGCCGGTGCATACCGTCTACGGTGGTGCTCATCTGTTTAAGGCGGACACTGCCGTCAGGCTCGGACAGCTTGCGACTCGATCTTTCGAGTCGTTCGCACCGGATGCCGCGACATTTGGCGGCGCTCTGGATATTCCCCACGGGATCCGCGAGATCATCTTCGAACGTGTCCGCGAAAAGCTCGCACGCGAAGCCGTGGAAGATTTTCGTATCGATTTCGAAGACGGGTACGGTACGCGTCCCGATTCCGAAGAGGACGGCCACTCAGTCTCGGCGGCTGAAGAAGTCGCTCGCGGTATGGCCGACGGAACCCTACCACCGTTTATCGGCATCAGGATCAAGACGTTCAGTGAAGAGCTGCACGCGCGAAGTATCCGGACGCTCGATCTTTTTCTGAGCGCATTAGTTGCGGCCTCTGGCGGAAAACTTCCCGAGAATTTCGTCGTGACCCTCCCAAAGATCGTAACGCCTGAACAGGTCACCGCCCTCGCCGATATCTTTGACGAGATCGAACCGAAGCTTGGCCTCGCGCCAAACACGCTCAAGATGGAGATGATGATCGAGACGACGCAGTCGATCATCGCGCCCGACGGTGGGATCGGAATTCCCGGTTTGCTGGGTGCGGCCCGCGGCCGATGCGTAGCGGCGCATTTCGGTACGTACGATTACACAGCGAGTTGTGACATCACGGCTGCATATCAGGACATGCTCCATCCGGCGTGCGATTTTGCCCGAAACGTGATGCAGGTGTCACTGGCGGGGACCGGCGTCTGGCTGTCCGATGGTGCGACGAACGTCATGCCGGTCGCGCCGCATCGCGGTGACGATCTGACGCCCGAGCAGATCGCGGAAAACAACCGGGTCGTTCACCGTGCGTGGAAACTCCACTACGACCACTGCCGGCACTCGCTTGCAAACGCGTTTTACCAGGGTTGGGATCTTCACCCCGGACAGTTGCCGACACGTTACGCCGCCGTCTTTACATACTTTCTCGAGGGCCTCGATGCGGCCAGCGAACGTCTAAGTAACTTTATTGAAAAAGCCGCGCGCGCGACGCTGGTTGGTGACATCTTCGACGACGCCGCCACCGGCCAGGGACTGCTGAACTTCTTCCTGCGTGCGATCAACTGCGGTGCGATAACTGCGGATGAAGCGACACGCCGAACAAGCATCACGCTCGATGAGCTCCGTTCAGGTTCATTTGTGAAGATATTAGAGAACCGTAAAGGATGAGATTTGGGAGAGCGGCTGTCTTGGGGTAATCTCTTACTTATTGTGAACCTACTCACCACCGGATCGCCCAGGGCCAAAACTGTTTCGTCGAATTTCCGCATTAAGCCGCGTTCGTTGATAAGTGTTGCAGCTTCGATCGCTTTCACATTTTTCTTTTCGATGCCGTTATCCGCACAGGGACCGGTCATTGTGCAGCCCGGTGCGCCGGGTGAACCGTCGCGAATTCTACCGTCCTCGACACGGGCCAAGCTTCCCCCGACTTCCCGAAAGGACGCTGAGTTCATGCTGGGGATGATCCATCATCACGCTCAAGCGGTTGAGATGACGGCGATGATCGAGTCGCGGACCGAGAACAAGGATCTTCGTCTTCTCGGCGCGCGGATCAGCCATTCGCAATCCGATGAGATCAATTTTATGCGACGCTGGCTCGCGTCCCGGGGAGAACTGATTTCCCCACAGATGAAAGGGATGGAAGGGATGGATATGTCGAGCCACCATCACCACGTGCTCATGCCCGGTATG
Organism: Acidobacteriota bacterium; assembly: GCA_040006435.1. Taxonomy (GTDB): domain Bacteria; phylum Acidobacteriota; class Blastocatellia; order Pyrinomonadales; family Pyrinomonadaceae; genus OLB17. The sequence continues at coordinate 2,472 of JBDTWZ010000133.1, read as the reverse complement.
CTGACGCCAAAACAGATGGACACGCTCGCTAAAGCAAATGGCGCCGCGTTCGATAAATTGTTTTTGCAAGGAATGATCCAGCACCACACTGGTGCTTTGATCATGGTAAAGGATCTGTACGATACCGCCGGTGCCGGGCAGGATGCCGAGCTCTTTAATTTTGCGACCGATGTCGACAGCGGCCAGCGGGCCGAGATCAGAGTCATGGAAACCATGCTCGCTAAAAAACCGTAAGAGAAAAAAATAATGAACCGACTAACCAAAATCGCACTCCGTTTAATCGCAACTTCCCTGTTCCTCTTCTCGTGTTTTGCAGTCACGACATTGGCACAGGGTGATCTGGAAACTGCTCCACCGCTTCCGTCCGGAATGACGGGTTCAGACACCAGCGACCCGCGTTTCAATTTAAAGCCGGGTATTTACGACGCAGGGGAAGCTGCGATGGGTATCAAGCATCTCATGCTGCTGAAAAAGCCGGATGCGTTTCAACTGGGTACCAACGACGCTGACAGTCCGAAAGTTCAGAAAGCTCTCGGCCTGATCGGCATCGGCGACAGTTCGAAAATGCCAAAGCCTTTTCAACTTGTTCTAGCCCAGCTGGCATTCGGCAACTCAGATCTGGCGTTTCAGGGCAACTACCTCTTTCAGGGAAACTTTTACGGCCTCAGCATTTATGACATCTCCGATCCGGCGAAGACCTCTTTGGTGACGACTATCGTTTGTCCGGGAGGACAAGGCGATCCGTCCGTGTACAAGAATTTGCTGTTTATGTCGGTCGAGATGCCGAACGGGCGTTTGGATTGCGGCACCCAGGGATTCCCTGCACCGGCGGCGGATCATGCTCCGGCGGCTGACAAGGACAGGTTTCGCGGCGTTAGAATTTTTGATATTTCGAACATCAGGAATCCAAAGCAGGTTGCAGCTGTTCAAACTTGCAGGGGCTCGCACACGCACACCCTCGTAGTCGATCCGAACGACAAGGACAACGTCTATATATATGTGTCGGGAACTTCGTTTGTCCGCCAAAGCGAGGAGTTGGCCGGCTGCTCGGACGGCGCGCCGGATATAGATCCGAATACGGCACGGTTTCGCATCGACGTGATCAAGGTTCCGCTCGCCGCGCCGCAAGACGCGCGGGTCGTATCTAGTCCTCGAATTTTTACGGACCCGAAAACCGGGGCCCTGAACGGTTTGAATAACGCCGGTACACACAGCAAAGACGGAGTGACGGAGCCCGAGGACACCGACCAGTGTCATGATATTACGGTCTATTCCGCGATTGGTCTCGCCGCCGGAGCCTGCTCGGGAAATGGCATTTTGCTGGATATCAAGGACCCGGTAAATCCGAAACGGATCGATGCGGTAAACGATCCGAACTACGCGTATTGGCACTCCGCCGCGTTTTCGAATGACGGCACAAAGGTCGTCTTCACCGACGAGTGGGGTGGTGGACTTGGTGCCCGTTGTCGCCCGAACGATCCGACCAAATGGGGCGCCGACGCGATATTCCGATTGAATGACAACAAGCTGAGCTTTGCCAGCTATTACAAGCTTCCCGCGGCCCAGGGCGACAGCGAAAACTGCGTTGCACATAATGGCTCACTTATTCCGATACCCGGCCGCGACATCAAGGTTCAGGCGTGGTACCAGGGCGGAATATCCATCATGGACTTTACCGATCCGGACCATGTGTTCGAGATCGCCTACTTCGATCGAGGGCCGATCGATCCGAACGTGCTTATACTCGCAGGCACGTGGTCAGCTTACTGGTATAACGGTCACATCTATTCGTCTGAGATCGCACGCGGGCTGGACATCTTTGAGCTGACTCCGACCGACAAGCTGACGCAGAACGAGATCGACGCAGCGAAATTGGTTAGGGTCGCTGAATTGAATGTGCAAAACCAGCAGCGAATCGTGTGGCCGAATCGGCTAGTCGTCGCACAGGCGTATGTCGATCAGCTGGAACGATCCGCGGCTCTGCCGTCTGGCGATATCGCCGGCATAAGACAGGCGATTCGGAAAAACGATCGTAAGAAACTCAAACGCTTCGCGAATTCGTTGGCAAAGGGCTCCGGAATGGCGAAGAGCTCAGTAGATTCGTCCCGGATGAAAGCCCTGGCAGAGATATTTAAAAAGCCCACGGGGTAACATGATCTGAAACATTAAAGGTAGAAGCGCGGCGGTCGGATTACTTTTCCGATCGCCGTCATTGCGCCCAAATCCTTTTTCCGGATCAAGTAAACAAAGCCGTCCCTTCCGAGATTTAGAATTCAAACGCGTGGTGCCGGTCATCAAAATCAAATCTTTCTTTCCGTGAAAAAAGAATCTATTATTACGGAGGGCTTTCCATAGCTGCTCTTTCCTTTTTTCCATCCGAAAATTATGACTGCACTTTCTTCTTCCTTCGAAGCGATCACCGGTATGCCTGAAGCCGTGGCGTATGTCTTTGTTTTCATTATCGGTGCGGTC
>JBDTWZ010000132.1:0-9068 GCA_040006435.1 Acidobacteriota bacterium | reverse complement strand
TCCCAAGTCCCAAGTCCCAAGTCCCAAGTCCCAAGTCCCAAGTCCCAAGTCCCAGGTCCCAGATCCCAAGTCCCAGGTCCCAAGTCCCAAGTCCTAAGTCCCAAGTCCTAAGTCCCAAGTCCTAAGTCCCATGATGAAGGGCCAAACCTGATCTGGGATCTGGGACCTGGGACCTGGGACCTGGGACTAGAACAGAGTGTTCAGTCCTTCTTCCAGGCCGATATTCGGTTCCCAATCAAGCTCTTGCCGTATTAGCGACAGATCCGAAACATAATTCATCGGCACCGGATCGGGAAGCGGATGTTCCGCGTCTACGATTGCCTGCAGGCCCGAAACATCTTCGAGTTTCGTCAGCAGTTCGTTCAACGTCACCGCATTCGCGCGCCCGCCGCCGATGTTATATAAGCCGTGACGAATGACCGAGTCAACAAACGCTTTGCACGCGGCGGAAAAATCATCGACGTGCAGCAGATCGCGGCGCGGACGCCCGCCGCCCGGCAATCTTATGCTCTCGCCCATATTGATCGCGTCGACGTATCCTCCCACAAAATTCGGATTCGTATTTTGGGTCTTCGCGCCGTAGACGGTCGACATTCGAAAAATGCACGAGCGAAAACCGAGTTCGTTAGCATAGAACTCGACATATCTTTCGGCGATCAGTTTCGACCATTCGAGTGCGGTCTGACCGGCGTAGAGCGTCTGACAACTTTCGGGAACGTCCGCGAAATTGTCCGCGAAGCGCCCATACACGTCCTTTGTCGACGCAAAAATGAAAACCGCATCCGGGCGGCAGTTCTTGAGAACGTTGACTGTGCCTTCGACATTCGTCAGAAAAACTTGTTCGGCTGCGTCTGGCGCCTTGTCCAGATGTCCCGCGAGATGGATGACGACGTCGTAGTCGGCGGCTATCGCAGCGTCCGCCGTATTCAGAATGTCCAAGCCAGAGCTTCGCGACAGATCGTCCGCGCCGAAATATCGACGAACATGTGTTCCAATGTAGCCGGACCCTCCGGTGACGAGAACCTTCATATTGCGGAGTGCGGAATGCGGAATGCGGAAGCAAGGGCGATCGCAAATCGAAAATCGCAAATTGAAAATCTAATGGACATCCTTCTGCTAAAGCCGTTAAAATTTTACAGGGCAACTGCCGAAAACCGAAACCTCTCTAACTCGCTGAGCCAGTAACGCAAATGCGGGATCCTTTCCAGCCGAAACACATGCGATCAAAGCGTCCGCCGAAAGGCGGCCAATATGCACGTCGAAACGTGGCCGCGTACCAGGCTCCGCCGCCTACAAGATTTCGCCGATTCGCGCGATTCTTCATAAATCCGTGGTTTATTACATTCACGCTCGTCTTTCTGCTGATCGGATTTTTGTCCTTTACGTATTTCTGGTTTGAATTTTCGGACCGCATCGATCGGCGCCTTTTGAGCGGAGAGATCTACACGCCATCGGCGGGAATCTACTCGGCGCCAAAAACGTTGAAGAGCGGCGAACGCGTGACGATGCTCGAGCTGATCGAATACCTCAAGTCCGCCGGATATATCGAAAAGAACAATAAAGCAGACCTGTCGCGCAGCCGCTACTCAGTCATTGAAGGAAACCTCGTCATCGAACCCGGCGTTACAGGCGTGTTGGATGGGAAAAAGATCTTCCAGGCGATATCCGTCAATTTCGCCAAAGATGGGAAGTCTGTGAATGGGATCGCGAATCTCGAAGAAAAGGTTCAGGTCGAGAGCATCAAGCTCGAGCCGAAGATGCTCAGCACCGTCGCCGCCGAAGGTAACGGGCGACGGCGGACAGTGTCGTTTGCCGATCTGCCGCCGCATCTGGTGAAAGCGATAACGGTGACGGAGGACCGCGCATTTTTCGAACATTACGGCGTGAACTTTCGCGGTATCGCGCGAGCGCTTTGGCGACGATATGAAAACGCCGAGGACGATTCGCCGATCGCAAACCAGGGCGGCTCATCGATCACGCAGCAGCTCGTGAAAAATTTGCTGCTGACGAACGAGCCGACGCTTGAGCGCAAAGCGACCGAGGCGTTCATGTCAGTCATTCTGGAAACGCGTCTGAACAAGCAGGACATCTTTACGCTTTACGCGAACCAGATCTATCTCGGTCAGCAGTCGGGTGTTTCGATCTACGGCGTGGGTGAAGCATCGAGTGTCTATTTTGGAAAGGACGTATCGCAGATCTCACTGGGCGAAGCGGCGTTTATCGCGGGCATAATTCGCAGTCCGAACCGCTACGGACCGTACAAGAATCCGGAACGTGTCGAAGAACGTCGTAATCAGATCCTCGATTCGATGCTTGAAGCCGGTGAAATAACGGCCGAGCAGGCCGCGGCGGCGCGCTCGACAAAACTTACGCTCAAGCCGGTCTCGGGCCGAAAAGATCTGCAAGGCATGCCGTACTTTTCGCAGTTCGTGATCGAGGAACTGCCGAAGGTCGTGAGCGATCCCGAAGCGCTTCAGCACTATCGCGTATACACTTCGATCGATCCCGATCTGCAGCGCGTCGCTTACGAGACGTTGGCAAATCGCCTCGAGAAACTGGAAAAATATTTTCCGAAGCAGCCGAAAGGGAATCTGAACGGCGCGCTTGTTGCGATCAGGCCAAAGACCGGCGAGATAGTCGCGATGGTCGGCGGGCGTGATTTTCAGCAAAGTCAATTCAACCGCGCGACGGCCGCGATGCGTCAGCCCGGTTCGGTATTTAAACCTTTCGTTTACGCGACGGCGATCAACTCGGCTTACGACACCGCGTCGCGAGTATTCACGACCGCGACCGTTTTCAAAGACGAGAAAAAGATCTTCACGTTCAATCAGGATTCGTACGCGCCGAACAATTACGGTGATTCTTTTTCAAATAAGGAAACGACGCTCCGCGACGCGCTCGTAAAAAGCAAGAACACTATAACCGTCGACATCGGGATGCAGGTTAACATCGGCAAGGTCATGAACCTTGCAAACCGAGCCGGAATGCCAAAGGTCGACCGTGCGTATCCGTCGATGGCGTTGGGCACAGCCGAAGCGACGCCGCTCAACGTCGCGTCGGCCTACACGATGTTTGCTAATCTCGGCGACCGTGTTACTCCGATGCCGATAACCCAGGTCACACAGGGCGACGGAAAGACAGTCGCCGCACCCGAGGTCGACAAGAAGAACGTCATCCGCTCAGATGTCGCATACATAATGGATGACATGCTAAAGGACGTCATCAATCGTGGTACTGCGGCCAAGGCCCAGGGTTGGGGATTTCGAAACGTCGCGGGAAAGACCGCATTCGCCGGAAAGACCGGGACGTCCCGTGACGGATGGTTTGCCGGATTTACACCCGAGCTTGTCTGCGTTGTTTACGTAGGATTCGACGACAACGCCGATCTCGGTATGAAGGGTTCCGATTCGGCAATGCCGATCTGGGCTGATTTTATGAAAGAGGCGCTTCAGCTTCACCCGGAATGGAACGGGGACTGGGCGATGCCCGCCGGCGTCCGAAAAGCGGAGATCGACATTCGCAGCGGACTTCTTATCCGCGAGCTTGACGCGTTCGAAGCTGCCGACGTGAAACCAACTCCGGCGCCGACCGCGTCAGTATCGCCGACACCGACGATCGAGGGACTCGACGATCCTGCGTGGGCAACCGAACACACACCCGAAACTTTAGAGATCTTTAATACGAACGTCCCGCCGGAGTTTCGACGGGTTGAATTATTTATCGGCGGAACGGTCCCGCCCCGCGAAATGATCGACACAAGTGCGCCCATATACGACGACAGCGGGTTATCTCCGGAACCGGAACAAACTCCGGCGCCTGATTCGACGCCAACCCCACCACCCGTGACAAATACCTGGGAAAATCAGGAAAACCGCTCGAACAATTCCAATTCATCACGTCGTTCTCCCTCCGGCACCGAGCGCGTCAGCATCACGGTCATGGTCTGTCCGGTCACAGGGATGCGCGTAACATCGAACTGTCCATACAGCGAAGCGCGCGCGTTCAAACCCGGCACCGAGCCGAAAGATTTTTGTACGCTGCATAAGTGATATTGCCAATTCCGGTATGGGACAACCGAAGGCAGAAACACGACCGGTAGGGAGTGTGTTGTTTCGTTTCCGTGTGATTTGGCTCCGGTAGGAGCCGAATGGTGGTAGCAACGAATCAAAAACAGTCGCTCCAACTGACCTCAATACTTTGTTGACGTTCCTGCTACAAACATGACGCTCCTAGCGGCGCGTAAGATGACCATCCTCCGAGAAAACAAAAGCTACTCGATTTCTCGCGCAGCTTTCTCCACCGTTCCAAAATAGGCCTAGTATTTCACACGCAAATTCTTCACCAAAAATCCCAACAGATCAGCTTGCTCCTGGATGATCTTCGTCGTTGGTTTTCCGGCGCCGTGGCCGGCTTTTGTTTCGATGCGGATCAGCACCGGAGCCGCACCCGCCTGAGCCTCCTGCAGAGTCGCCGCGTACCTGAAGCTGTGAGCAGGGAAGACGCGGTCATCGTGATCGACGGTAGTCGCTTCAACGACTGCAGGATACTTCTATTCCGACGTCCGCGGTGTGCAACGGTGAGCACGCTCTACGTTCGACGGGCCGTGTGGAAATAAAAAAAGCGCTAGTCCCGTGGCACGCTGCCTTTCTTCACGACTCTTGCAGATTTCAAAACCTTGTCGAGTTCCTGGAGTTCACCCAGAACTCGCAGCTTGTCAGCCGGAGATTCATTTGCCCGTTGCTTTCTAAGCTTTTCACGAGCGGTGAAGATTCCCGAAACATCCGGGTACTTTCTGTTTACAGATTTATTACTCTCCGCCATTGTGCGTCCAGACTGTAGCGATCTATCAGGATTTTCAGATCGTCAACGTCGACCTTTTCCTGATCCCAAAATATCCTAGCACGTGCCAAATCCGCAGGTCGATGGGTTTGAAGCATGAGTGCGACGAGATATTTCGCACCGCAGGTGCGATCAGATAATAGCCAGACGCGAAGCGTCTGGATCGGTACGCGAGATCTTCTCGCACTGAAGGTGCGACAGAATGGTCTTTCTGCCGCACCTTCAGTGCGGATTCAACTTTTTCGCTTACTCCAGACGTTTCACGTCCGGCTATTATCTTCTGACAGCTTCGCTGCCGATCTATCACGAAACGGCAACTTCTAATACTTCACACGCAAATTCTTCACCAGGAAGCCCCACAGATCAGCTTGCTCCTGGATGATCTTCGTCGTTGGTTTTCCGGCTCCGTGGCCGGCTTTTGTTTCGATGCGGATCAGCACCGGAGCCGCACCCGCCTGAGCCTCCTGCAGAGTCGCGGTGTACTTGAAGCTGTGAGCAGGGAAGACGCGGTCATCGTGATCGGCTGTCGTCACAAGTGTCGCCGGATACTTCGTTCCGGATTTGATGTTGTGCAAAGGCGAATACGCATACAACGCCTTGAAGTCCTCCGCGTCCTTAGGATCACCGTAGTCCGACTTCCACGCGGCACCTACCGTGAACTCGGTAAATCGCACCATGTCCATCACACCGACCGCCGGAAGTGCCGCGGCGAAAAGTTCAGGGCGTTGATTCAATACCGCACCGACGAGCAGACCGCCGTTCGAGCCGCCCTGGATCGCAAGCTTTTTATTCGACGTGTATTTGTTTGCGATCAGGTATTCCGCCGCGCCGATAAAATCATCGAACACGTTCTGCTTGTTCAGACGTGAACCGCCCTTCCACCACGACCGGCCGTATTCGGCACCGCCGCGGATATTCGCCACCGCATAGACGCCGCCCATCTCGAGCCACGGCAATCTCGCAACCGAAAATCCCGGTGTCATCGAAATGTTAAATCCGCCGTAACCATACAGCAGCGTCGGGTTCTTGCCGTTGAGCTTGATGCCTTTCTTATAGGTCAGGAACATGGGCACGCGCGTCCCGTCCTTGCTTTTGTAGAAAACCTGTTTGACCTCGTACTGCGATCCGACGAACTTGACACCGGCCTTGCGGAAGACAGTGCTCTTGCCCGTCTTCATGTCGTAACGATAGATTGTCGGCGGTGCGTTGAAACTCGAATATGTATAGAACGTCTCGGTGTCCTTTTGCTTACCACCAAATCCGCCGGCTGAGCCGATACCGGGTAGCTCAACATTGCGAACAAGCTTGCCGTCCTTATCGACGATCCTGATCTGTGTGTAAGCGTCCTTCAGATAGCTCAGCACGAACTGATCGTTGATCATCTGGACGCCGTTCAAAGATTCTTCGGCCTGCGGCACGATCTCTTTCCACATCGGGGTCTTCGCCAGAACATTTACGCTGACAAGGCGTCCACGCTCGGCATCTTTGTCGGTAACAAAATAAAACACCGGCCCGTCATTCCCGATCAGGTTATAGCTGTTCGCACGGTCGGCGACAAGCGGAATGATCGGCGCCTTTTCCATGGTCAGGTTTTTGAAATAGACCATGTTCATCCGCTCGGTCCCTTTGCTGACGCGGATCACCAGCCAGTTGCCGTCCTCGGTAACATTCGAGCCGATAAACATCTCGCCGTCATCGGGACGCTCGTAGATCAGCCCGTCCTCCGACTGCGGCGTTCCGAGTTTGTGAAAATAAAGTTTTTGGAATTTGCTAGCACCTTTGAGCTCAGCCCCCGCGGCAGCATCCGGGAAACGGCTGTAGAAAAATCCGGAATTGTCATTCAGCCACGACACGCCACCCTGACGGTTTGGACGGAGCGTATCCGACAGATACTCGCCGGTCTCGACATTCATCACCTTCCACGCAGTGCGATCAGATCCTGCGATCGCAACGCCATACGCCCAGAGCTTCCCGTCGTCTGTGAATGACGATCCGCTCAATGCCGCAGTACCGTCGGACGATAGCTTGTTGGGATCGAGGAGGATGCGACCCGGATCGTCTATCGAATCAGTGATGTACAAGACGCTCTGGTTTTGTAGCCCGTCGTTCTTCGAATAGATGTAATGATTGCCGATCTTTCCCGGTGCCGAATAGCGCTCATAATTCCAGAGCTCGGTCAGACGCGCCTTTATCTTTTCCCGCTCGGGGATGGTCGCGAAATATGCATTGGTGACTTTGTTCTCGGCGGCGATCCACGCCTGCATATCCGCCGACTCGGTATCTTCCATCCAGCGGAACGGATCATTCACCTTCGTCCCATGATAGTCATCGACCTGTTCGACTTTTTTCGGTTTTGGATAATCGAACCTTTTTTGAGCAGAAAGGCCGGAGAAAAGAAACGTCGTGAGCGAGAGAGCAAGAAATAATTTTCTAAACATAGCGGCTAATACCTCGTCGAAAATGAAATTTTCAACAAGTATACAAGTCCCAAGTCCCAAGTCCCAAGTCCCAAGTCCCAAGGCCCAAGTCCCAAGTCCCAAGTCCCAAGTCCCAAGAGTCCAAGGCCGAGGCATGCGACATTGGGACTCCTGGGACTTGGGACTTAGATCTGGGACTTGGGACTTAGATCTGGGACTTAATTCAAAAGACCGGCAGGCTGTCTTCTGAGCCGGGTAGCTCGGGGCGTTCGAATTGGCCCGAGACTTCTTCCGGAAACCATCGGTGGCGTTTGTAGAGAAGTTCTTCGGTTTCTTCGCGCGGTTTTGGTTTGGCTAGAAGGAAACCCTGTGCGTAATCGCACCCGAGGTTTCTCAGAACAGCGAGCTGGCTCGGGGTTTCGACGCCCTCGGCAATTACGCGCATCTTGAGGTTTTTCGCGAGCGAGATGATCGTCTGCAATATCTGCGAATTCTCGCCGTGCTCGCCGACGCTGTATACGAACGAACGATCGATCTTTAACGTGTCGAACGGCAAACGGTGGAGAATGCTCAAGCTCGAGTATCCGGTCCCGAAATCGTCGATGCTGAGCTGGACGCCGATATGCTTCAGTTTATTGAGCACGTTGATGGTGTGCTCGGCATTTTCCATCGCCACGCTTTCGGTGATCTCCAGCTTCAGCGTCCGGGGCGCGATCTGCGAAGACTCAAGGACGTTCTCGACATCCTCGACGAGATCGTCGTTCGAGAGATGCTTGCCTGAAATATTGACGCTCACCATGAGGTCCTCGTATTCGGGCGCGATCTTTTGCCATTGAGCGATCTGGGCGGAAGTCTCCCTTAAGATCCACACGGTGATCGGCTGGATCAAGCCCGCCTGTTCGGCGATCGGGATGAACTTGTTCGGGGGTATCATGCCGAACTCCGGGTGGTGCCATCTGAGCAGGGCTTCGAAACCGACGATCCGCCCGTCGCTCAAACTTACGATCGGTTGATAGTGCATCGACAGTTCCTGCCGATCGATGGCGCTCCGCAGATCCATCTCAAACCTGATCCCCTCGAGGAACTTTTTACGCAGCTCTTTTGTAAAGACTGCCGGGCCCTCGTTTCTTTCCTTTGCGTAGTGCATCGCGATGTCGGCGTCGCGGAGGATCTCTTCGGGTGTCGAGTATTCGGCGTCGCACGGGGCGATGCCGATGTTGACATCGATGTTGATACGGTTGCCGCTTAGCGAAAACGGCTGGACGATGCTCTGATATATGCGGCGGGCGACCTTTTGCGCTTTGCCGGTGGTCTCAAGGTGCCTGAGGACGATGGCGAATTCGTCTCCGCCGATACGTGCGACCGTATCGTCGGGGTTGACCATCCTGACGAACCGCTTGGCGGCGATCATCAAGACCTTGTCGCCGATCGAGTGGCCGAGGCTGTCGTTGATGTTTTTAAAGCTGCGGATGTCGAGGAACAGGACCTGAAAGCTCGTCGTCGGATCGTTCTTATATTCGGTGATCAGCGTTCGCAGGATGTCGCCGAGCTGCTTGCGATTGGCAAGCCCGGTCAGCGAATCATGCATCGCCGCATGCTGAAAATCCTGTTCGCTTTTTCTGAGCGCGATGTTCGCCCGCTCTTCCTGATCCAGCGATTGGCGAAGCTGATGCGTGTGCCGCTCAGCCTCGACCCTTCGTTCGCGTTCGATCTCGGCCTTCTGCCGCTGCGCTTCTTCCGCTTGTTCAACCGATGAGTTTATCTGCTGGATCGATTGCCGGTAAGTGAGGTAAACAATCCCGAAGACGATCA
>JBDTWZ010000131.1:0-9094 GCA_040006435.1 Acidobacteriota bacterium | reverse complement strand
CCGATCTGCTTGCAGGCGACCGGAACAACTTGCACCACGACATTGGCTGCTGGAACGCCACTCGGCACCGTTGCAACGATCAACCCGATCTCTCAGCAGTATGTTCAATTTATCTGGAACAAGGTTCCTGCTCCGAATAATCCGGGTTCGGGTCCATTCGCTTTGAGCTTTCCGACGCGCGGAGTCTCAAAATTCAGACAGCAGATGATCAAGGTAGACACGAGCATCACCAAAGATTTCTCGGCTTACTACCGGTTCCAGCGCGATAGGATCCCCACCCAGGATGCGAACTCTCTGTTTTCGAGCGGTTCGGGCCTCCCGGGTGTCTCGCTTACCGAGACCAACTCGCCCGGCAGAACCCATACACTGAACACAACCTACGTTGCGTCACCGAACCTCGTTTTCGAGGTTGGCTATACGTTCGGTTACGGCGCGATCCTCAGCAAGAATATCGGATTGATCGCCCTTGCGAATTCTCCGATCACGCCTCCGCTTCCATACCCTGTAACGCGCGACCGCGTGCCTACATTGACGGGAACCGGGTTTAGCAACCTTCAAAGCTTCGGTCCGTACGACAATTTTTCGTGGAAGCAGAATTTGAATGGAAATACCACCTGGATCAATGGCGATCACACCATAAAATTTGGCGGCGTTTACTCGCTCTATCGCAAGAACGAGAATGCGCTGGCGGGAAGCAACGAAGGCATATACAGCGGCTTCAATACTCCGGGCGGCACGAGTGCCGTGATCGCACCCGGCGGAAACACTCAGAGGCAGCAATGGGCAAACTTCTTGCTCGGTACAAACGCTACATTCACACAGGCGAGCTTCGACTACACCGCCGACCTACGGCAAAAGACCTTTGAAGCTTTTGTCCAGGACGAATGGAAAGTCAGGCCGAACCTCACCCTTTACGGTGGTGTCCGGTATTCGTTCTTTGGATCGCCTTACGATAAGAATGGCCGAATAACCAATTTTGTCCCGGAATTGTTTGACCCGGCACAAGCGCCGCTGGTTACAGGTGCCGGCGCCCGGGTTGCGGCCGCGGGCAAAAACTTCTGCAATGGAATCATCGCCAACACGCAGAACTACACCACGGGCCCGTCTAATTTTAACTGTACGCCGATTCCGTCTCCGTTTGGCAAGTTCGTGGTTGACGCACCGAAGACGGATTTTGCTCCGCGTGTCGGTCTTGCGTGGGATCCGTTTAAGCGAGGCGACACCTCGATTCGAATGGGTTACGGTATCTATCACGATCAGGTCCTCAACGGAACCTTACTCCAGCATATCGGATTGAATCCGCCTTACCAGCAGACGTGTACGGTCACCGGTATCAACATCGCCAATCCCGTTCCCGGCGGCAACTGTACGGTCGCAGCAGCGACGACCGCACCTAATATCCGAGCGTTGCAAGCGAACTGGAAGACCCCTTATTTGCAACACTGGTCACTGGACATTCAACGCCAGTTGATGAAGAACACGCTAGTCACGGTTGGCTATTACGGCTCGAAAGGAACGAACCTGATCGGTGCGTTTGAGCTGAATGAAATTCAGCCGGGTTATGCGATCTCGCGTGGTCCGACCGGTTGTGCGACGGGTACATCGACTACTCCTACAGTTCCGTGTCAGGTGGCTGGCGTGGCGTTCCTTTCAGGGGCCGCGACGAATATTCTGGATCAGATCCGACCCTATCGTGGATATCGTTCGATCAACATCGTGCAGCCGAAGTACAACTCCGATTATCACAGTCTGCAGGTGTTCGGGCAGCACAGGTTCTCCGGCAGCTCGCAGGTAAACCTTGCTTATACATGGTCGAAGAACCTTTCGGACAACCAGACGGATCGTTCGACCGCTCCACAGAATTCCTACGACACCAAGGCCGATTATGGACGCGCGGCTCTCGACCGTCGCCACATAATTACCGGGAACTGGGTATATGATCTGCCGTTCTTTGATCACGCTCGCGGAATCGCCCGTCTCCTTCTCGGTGGATGGCAGTTCCAGGGTATTGCAACCTATCAAACCGGATTGCCGCTGACCGTGACAACGTCGAGTTTCGATCCTGCTGGGCTTGGTTTCATAACGGCGATTATCGCTGGCGGACGACCCGTCATAATTTGCAATCCGAACGCGAATGCACCACACACTCAACAGCAATGGATCCAGCCTATCTTTGTGACGGGCAATTCGGGACCTCTGAATCCGAATCGATGCTTCCAGCCAAATCCAACGACCGCTCAGAACGTGGGAATTCCGGCCGTCGTTGGAACGTCTCCTCGTGGCATCATCGAAGGTCCGCCAACCCGGCGTGTCGATTTTACGATGTCGAAGAATTTCAACTTTACGGAGAGCCTGCGGCTGCAGCTTAGGGCCGAATCGTTCAATGTCTTCAATTGGACGAACTTTACGAGTGTGAGTACAAACGTGATCGCCGCTAATTTCGGAGCGGTTACCGGTGCTCGCGATCCGAGAACAATGCAGTTTGCCGCAAAGTTCTACTGGTAGAACCCGGCACTGTTAATTTTGCCCGCGCGTCTTACAAGAGATGCGCGGGCTTTTTTGTTTGATAAGATAAAAACTTCATGTCCAATATGAATCTCTATAATGCGTCGGCGGTTCTTCCGAGCAGTGTCGCGAAAGACTCATCAATAGTCGTCTCCCAGGGTCGAATAGATTCGGTGGGTACGGAGGCACTGCGAACCGAAGCGTCGATCGATTGCACGGGATTGATCGTTGTGCCGGGATTCATCGATGTTCACATTCACGGAGCGCTTGGTGTGGACGTGAACGCGGCTGATCTGGATGGATTGATCAAGGTCGCGAGCTTTCTCGGCAGAAATGGCGTGACCGCATGGATGCCGACGCTCGTTCCGGATTCGGACGAATGTTATGAACGGACGATCTCAACGATCGATCGTCTGATGGAAATTCAAGAGGCCGAGCCGATCGCTCAGGCTGTGGGCGTCCATTACGAAGGCGTTTTTGCGAACGAGAAAATGTGCGGCGCTCTGCGGCGCCAGTTTTTTAAGAAGTTTACTGGCGGCGAGCTCGCTGGATTACCGCGATTGAAACGCGGGGTCCACATGACGACCTTCGCACCGGAGATCGACGGGGGCGTAGAGCTCGCGAAGGAACTAACGAGACAAGACTGGATAGCTTCCATCGGCCACACGAAGGCCGGTGTCGAAACACTTAACAATGCTTTCGATGCCGGGGCAAGTCACGTTACACACTTCTACAACGCAATGACCGGACTTCATCACCGCGATGTCGGGGTCGTTGGCTGGGCACTGACGAATCCCGGAATCACATTCGACATTATCGCCGATGGAATTCACGTCGACCCGCGAATGCTCGAATTCGCATGTCGAATAAAAGGTCCGAGCAACGTCTCTCTGATAAGCGACGCTGTGGCGCCTACAGGCCTGGGAGATGGCGAATTCGAGATCTGGGGCGAGAAGGTGACTGTCGAAAAAGGAAGAACACAAAACGAACGGGGCAGCATCGCGGGCTCGGTCATCACCATGCTCGATGCAGTGAAAGGAATGTTGTCGATCGGCTTCACCCAACCTGAAGTCTCAGGCATGGCGTCGCTAAATCCGACAAAGCTGCTGAAGATCGACACGGACCGCGGCTCAATCGAGATCGGAAAACGAGCAGACCTCGTCGCACTGGACTCAAACGGTAACGTAAAGCTCACAATTATCGGCGGGCGCGTAGTTTTCGACGGCAGATCGTAGACTTGCAGCAGGCGATGTGTAAAGAATTGTCAGACAGCGGTGAATCCCTCCAGTTTTGACGTAAAATTTCTCAGGATGAACAAGGTTCTGATAATCGACGATGACGTAGAGCTGTGCGATCTCGTGTCGGAATATCTAACGGCCGAAGGGTTCGAAACCACATCGGTCCATGACGGCGAAACCGGACTCGCCCGGGCGCTTTCGGGCGTGTACGACCTTGCGATCCTCGATGTCATGCTTCCGAAGCTCAATGGCTTTGACGTCCTCAAAAATTTGCGCGAGAGATCGGGCCTGCCGGTATTGATGCTAACCGCCCGAGGCGACGACACGGAACGTATCGTCGGACTTGAGATCGGAGCCGATGATTATCTTCCGAAACCGTTCAATCCTCGCGAGCTTGTCGCGAGGCTGCGGGCGATCTTGCGACGGGCGTCGGCTGAAAGCGGAACTCCGGTATCGGCTGAAAAGATCGCCGTCGATGATCTCGAACTATCAGCGTCATCCCGTTCGGTAAAGCGAAATGGAGAGGATCTGCCGGTAACATCCGTCGAATTTGATCTGCTTTCCGCTTTACTGCGCGAGGCAGGTAAAGTTGTAAAAAAAGAAGATTTGAGCGAGAACGTGCTCGAGCGGCGACTTTCGCCTTATGATCGAAGCCTCGACATGCACATCAGCAACGTCCGAAAGAAACTTGGCGCGCGAGCGGACGGTTCGGAAAGAATAAAGACCGTAAGGTCGGTTGGATACATCTATACAGTGCCGTGAATCTTTTCTTAAAGATCTTTCTTTGGTTCCTTGTCGCCAGTGCTGTCATGGTCGGCGTTGTGATGTTCCTTAATTGGACCGTGACGACCGAGCCGGTAGTCAGTCGCTGGCAGAGCTCCATCCGAAATCAGACAAATCTTTACGCCGCGACTATAACTCAGATCCACAGCGCACAGGGGGACGCCGGTGTCCGCGAGTTTTTGGATCGAATTCGCAATGTCGAAACCGTCACCGAGGTCAACGTCGTTCATCGCGAAGGACGCCTCTGGCTGTCCGATGCTACGGATGTTTCAAATTATCGTGGTCTGATCGGAACAGCGTTCAATAGTTCGGCTGTTGAGCTAGAGCTTAGCTCGACCGATACGGCGCTGACGGCGAAGAGTTTCAGGCTGGCGAACGGCGACGAGTATACGCTCGTAATTCGTTGGGACAGACTCAGGCCGGTTCCTTTCTTCGGCGAATCGCAGCTTAGATTGATACGCTACGCGGCGCTTTTGCTGACGGCGCTTTTGGTCTGCTACGCGTTGGCCCGATATCTTTCGTCGCCGATCCAAAAGATACGACGGGCGACGCAAAAGCTTGCCGAAGGAGACTTGGGCACGCGGGTCGGTGACGACGTCGGCAACAGGCGTGACGAGCTGGCGGTACTCGCAAAGGACTTTGACGTTATGGCGGAGCGGATCGAATCACTCGTCACATCGCAGCAGAGATTGTCCCGGGACGTGTCGCACGAGCTGCGATCGCCGCTGGCCCGCATGGCTGTTGCGCTCGAGATCGCGAAACAAAAATCGAATGGCGACAACAGCCCGCTACTCGAGCGTATCGAGACCGAATCCAACCGTCTCAATGAAATGATCTCGCGGCTGTTGACGCTTTCACGTCTCGAGGGCGGTGCGCAGGATTTCGAGCTAACCGAGATCGACCTCAAAGCGCTTGTCGAACAAACCGTGTCCGATGCGGATTTCGAAGCGACCGCGGTCGGTAAATCTGTGAGAATCACGAACGCCGACACATGCAGCATTATCGGCAGCGACGAATTAGTCAGCAGCGCGGTCGAGAATGTACTTCGCAATGCGGTCAGGTACACGCGGGACGGCACTGGGGTTGAGGTATCTCTGGAAAGTAAAAATGGAAAGGCGACGGTTTCGGTTCGGGATCACGGGGGCGGTGTGCCGGAAAAGGAACTTAGGAATTTGTTCCGGCCGTTCTATCGCGTTGGCGAAGCACGAGATCGCGGTTCCGGTGGTACGGGCCTCGGACTCGCAATCGCAGAGCAGGCGATAAAAGCTCACAAGGGCCATATAGCGGCCAGGAATGAAGACGGCGGGCTTGTTGTAGAAATGAGTTTCGATTGTCGATAATTATTAAGAGCTCGCCTTTATTTGGTTCGGCTAAAGCCGGCCCGAATACTTGTCTTTTACCTCCGTCTACATACGGAGGCACTGCATAAAGCCGCAACTCGACTGCGCAGCCCCTCATTATCGTCGCGCTTCTAATTTCGGATTTAACTAAACGGGCTCGTTTCTTCGACGGGCGTCGGCGAATGATTTGATGGCCAGAATGACGAACAGCAGGCACACCAAGGCCATCGAGACTTGCGATACGACGGCGGCGTTATAGCTCAGCTCACCGAGCTTCGACACCAACCGCCCCGCACTTGCAAGAAACCCGAGCAAAGCAACGATGACCGCAGCGTGCATGAGATGCTTTCTCAGCCCTTCATTCATGCGGGCAAAAACTCCAAGCAAAATCAGCACGACCCCGATCGCCGCCGGGATCATCGCGGTCATACTCGGGTGATTTGTCATCACGCCGTTGACGTATCCTAAGATTCCGATCAGCACGAGGAGCGTGCCGCATGCGATTGATGTTGATGGCATAAATTCTAAGTCCTATTTCCCAAGTCCCAAATCCCAAGTCCCGAATCTTTCGACTTAAAGTCTCTGGGACTTGGAGCTCATTGCTGTACGGGTAGCACGATGGCGGACATTGTCCTGCCGCCATAATAAACTCGCTGAGTCGCTTTCTGAAAATCACCATTTGTCGCCAGATGATAATTGGCGACAAACTTCTGCGGGTTTCGTGCGACCAGCGGAAACCATGTGCTCTGGATCTGCAACATTATCCGATGTCCTTTTTTGAAAGTGTGCGCAACACCGGGCATTGTGAAAGCCAGAGGTGTCGCCCGATTCGGCACAAGCGGGACCGGTTTTTCAAAACCGTTTCGAAACCTCGCCGGCATCGGTTCGCCGCGGAGCAACATCGCATACCCGCCGGGTTTGAAAACGCTCCACGCTGAGTTTTCGTCCGGCTTTAATCGCTCAGCCTGCCCGTTCGGCAGGGTCTTGCCCGTCGCCGGATAATTGTAGTCATCCGGAAAAACATCTATCAGCTTCACGACAAAATCCGAATCGGTTCCGCTCGATGACACAAAAAGCGAAGGCTTGATGTCGCCGGCGATCGTCACGTCTTCAGTAAGCGGTTCGGTCTGATAGACCAGAACGTCCGGCCGGGTCGATGCGAACCGCTGGTCTTCGGTCATAAAGTCGCGGGGGTAATTCCGCGTGATCTTCTGAGTGTAGGGGACCGGGTTCATCGGGTCCGAAACGTACTCATTAAATCCTGGCGCGACGCTCGGCGCGGTAAACGACAATCCACCGTTCGGTGTCAAATAGAGCGGGGTATCTCTTCCGTTCGTCGGTTCGTAATTCTCAAATGCCCTCCACTGGTGCGAGCCGGTATCGAACAGGTTTACTTCCTTGATAGCCGAGATGTCGCCCTTGTCCTTCAAGAAATAATCGAAGAACGGCAGCTCAATGTTTCGTCGGTAATAGTCCCCCGTTTTCTGTTCGAAGTAAGCAGTTCCGAGCCAGTCGCCGTCGTTTCGCGACCAGCCGCCGTGATCCCAGGGGCCCACTACGAGCACGTTAAATATTCCGGGATTTTGTTTTTCGATATGCTGATAAGTGCGGAGAGCGCCGTACAGATCTTCGTTGTCATACCATCCGCCGACGGTCATGGTCGCGCATCGGATGTTTTTGAGTTTGGGAAGAATGTTACGGTCCTTCCAGTACTGGTCGTAGTTCGGATGCTGCATCATCTCGTCCCAGTCCCGCATCCGGTACCCCAGACCTTGAGCAAGTGCGTCCGCCGTTTCCTTTAATCCGCCGGTGTTTAGGAAAAAATCATAGGCATCCTGCGTGTCGCGACCTTTCCAGGGTTTGATATAGCTAGCATCTGAGGTCGGCGTCGGCCGCGGCTGAAAGAAGGTATAGAACCAGAAGTTTTGAGTCAGGAAAACCGCGCCGTTGTGGTGAATATCGTCACCATGAAACCAATCCGATACTGGGGCCTGGGGCGAGCACGCTTTGAGTGCCGGATGCGAATCGATCGAACCCGCCGAGGTATAAAATCCCGGGTAAGATATTCCGTATGTTCCGACACGCCCGTTGTTGTCAGGGACGTTCTTGATCAGCCAATCGATCGTGTCGTAAGTATCGGTCGACTCGTCAGTCTGCTGTGGCGTGTTATTCGCGATGTCGGGCCGCACATCGACAAACTTGCCCTCGCTCATCCAACGACCGCGGACATCCTGAGCAACGAAAATATATCCTTCCCGAGCGAACAGTTCATCGGGCCCGAGCCGGCCGGGAAACTGGTCCTTGCCGTCTTTGCCTTTACCATATGGTGCGACACTGTACGGCGTTCGGTTAAGGAGGATGGGATATTTCTGGGACTTTTTTTCCGGGGTATAGATCGCGGTAAAAAGCTTTACGCCGTCGCGCATGGTGATCATCACCTCGCGTTTGTCGTAATTATCCCTTATATACTCGGCGAGATCTTTCTGAGCCTGCGTCTGCTGCGCAAATGCGGCGGATGCCAGAGTAAGAATGAAGATCACCGAAACAAAGACTCTCGTATTCTTCATAATCAATACCAAAAAAATTGAGACTGTTGGAACAGCCTCAATTTTCGCCGATATGAGGAACAAAAACAAGCGAATCTCACATGACTATCTCGACAACAAGAACCACTTGCGAGCGGATAACAAGTGCGCCTGCTTGAACGGGCGTTGGTACAGCCGGCTTCATCATCATGTTCGCTGCGGCGTTCGCGTTCTCGCCGTAACCGGGATCAACCATCTGCGGAGGCACGCCGCCTTCTATCGTTTGAACGACCCGGACGATTTTCCCATTCAAAGACCGAGCAACCACTTCGGCTTTTGCCATCGCCTGCTTGGTCGCAAGCGCCAGAGCTTCGCCTTGTGCGGGACTAGCTTCTCCTATCACAAATTGAATACCTTCGACACTATTCGCTCCGGCAGAAGTAGCGGCATCGATTATTCCGCCGACGCGGTCGAGCTTATCGATTGAGACCGTCACCGTGTTCTTGACCTCGTAACCCAATATCTTAGGCATCTTGCCTGAATAGTAATCCTGCTCAGGGCGAAGGCTGTAGTCGGTCGTCTTTATCTCAGTCTTCGCATCGGCGGTTATGGCTTCAACCGCTTTCTTCACAGCCTCGCTCTTCTGTGCATTTTGCGCCTGCGCGTCGACCGCCTGTTTTCCCTGGGTGACAACCGAGAACGT
>JBDTWZ010000130.1:0-9111 GCA_040006435.1 Acidobacteriota bacterium | reverse complement strand
GCAGCAGCAGCAGCAGCAGCAGCAGCAGCAGCAGCAGCAGCAGCAGCAGCAGCCGAGCACCTACGACCGAAACCGCTCAAACGATCGGAATCGGACATACGATCGGTACGCTCAGCGTCAACTGCAGCAGCAGCGATATCAGCAATGGAACAATCGTTGGGGAAACAACTGGCAGACGATCCAGCAGAACCGCTATCGTCAACTCCAGCAGCAGCGCCGGAGCGCGTATCAGCAATATCTGCAGCAGCGTTATTGGGATCAGATCCGTCGAGATCAGCTTCGCTTACAGCAGGCTCAGTATTACGACAATCTGACCAACAACTACAGCTATTATCGCAACGGTAATTACTACTACACGAGCAGCTATGGCGCGCAGATGCTGCAGCAATCGATAAACCGTGGGTACGAAGAAGGTTTTTACGCCGGCCAGGCCGATCGGCAGGACGGATGGGGAAATAACTACCAATCTTCGTACGGTTATCAGGACGCCAGCTTTGGCTACAATTCGTACTCTGTCGGACTCGACGAGTACAACTACTACTTCCGCGAAGGCTTTCGTCGCGGGTACGAAGATGGCTATTACGGCCAATACGAGTACGGCGCCCGCAGGAACGGTAAGTATGAGATCTTAGGCGCCGTTCTTCAGACAATCTTTAGCTTCGCGAGATTCTAAACCTCGGTTCTAATTCACAAACCCGGCCTCGCTCGACCTGTCGAGCGGGGCTTTTTTGCGCCAAATTTCCGACGAAGATCTTTAATATCGCTTGAAGCTATATACAATTCGGCCGCTGACCTTGATCGGCCGTCCGTCGAGTGTTGTGGGCGAAAACCTGGACTTGTACGCCGCTCGTTCGGACACCTCGATCAGAGCGACATCCTGTTTGGTCTCGACCGCGCACGCTGAGATCACGCTGCCTGTCTCGTTGATGAGCACGTCGACCTGAATAGTGCCCTCGGAACGGGCGTCTCGCGCTGCGTCGGGATATATCGGCTTGGCGAGATAAAGTGCCTTGCCATTTACAACCCCGGCGTTGATCAACCGAGCCGTTCGCGGCACGGTCGCGGAAAACTCCGCTGCGTCACCGTACAAACTTGTGAGAGCGACAAAATCTTCGTCTAGCTTCGCCTTACGGTAGCTGCACCGGGTCCGGTAATAGACGAGGGTAATATCTTCCTTTGGTGCTTTAGTGCTTTTCGCCAGATTGGCCAGCGATCGGGCGAACAGTTCCGCTGATTTTTTGTATTCGCGTTTCCAAAAGTATATGTCTCCGAGGTTAGCAAGCGGCGTCGCGGTTTCGATCGCCTCAGGCCCGTTGCTTTTTTCGCGCCATTCGAGAGCTTCTTTGAAAATGCCCTCAGCCCACAACGTGCCTTTTCTCGCACGAACTCGTCCGAGATTCTCCAGAAGCTCCGCAAAGGCAGAGCCGTCGGTCTTGCTTAGACTATTTTCATGGTTTCGGTAGATCGATACCGCGTTCTCGAACGATTTTTCTGCGCCTTCGGCGTCACCCTTCGCGTTTTGTATAACTCCGCGATTTTTCAAAGCCCTTGCCGTGGCGAGTGAATTCTTGCCGAACTGCTGC
Organism: Acidobacteriota bacterium; assembly: GCA_040006435.1. Lineage (GTDB taxonomy): Bacteria > Acidobacteriota > Blastocatellia > Pyrinomonadales > Pyrinomonadaceae > OLB17. The sequence continues at coordinate 7,528 of JBDTWZ010000130.1, read as the reverse complement.
GTGGCCATCTGCACGAGACGGTCCGCCGCCTTGTACGCCTTTTCGAAGTCGCCGGCAGTGTAAGACTTAAGCATCGAGTCATTGAGCTGACGGACCTCGGCGTCGGTAACCTTCTGAGGTTGAACCGTGGCCGTCGACGAAAATAGAAGTATGAGCAAAAACACTCCTCGAAACATAATGGAAATATTACGTCAAGCTTTCTTTTAGCCAAAGAAATGAGGTGCCTGAGGTTCCGCGCGGATTCCTTCTTTAGACCCGCGTTCCTTGTAAGGCATACCTCCGGTAAGTAGAATCGAACCTTATGCCATCACCGCTCGTCGCCATTATTGGCCGCCCGAATGTCGGGAAGTCCACTTTGTTCAATCGGCTGACGTCGTCGCGCAAGTCGATTGTAGGCGACCAGCCGGGTATAACTCGCGACCGTATCTATGGCGATGTCGAATGGAAGTCAAAACGGTTCGAGTTGGTCGATACGGGCGGCATCGTTCCGGACGACGAGGCGATCATCCCCGCCAATATTTTTAAGCAGGCGGGCTTCGCTATCGCCAAATCTCAGGCGATCATCTGGGTCGTCGATGCGAGAGCCGGCGTAACGCCCCTGGACGAGGAGATCTCGGTTTATCTTCGGAACATCGGCAAACCAGTTTTCATCGCCGCGAACAAATGCGAGTCGCAAAAAGTCGAAGATGAGGCAGCCGAGTTTTTCCGTTTCGGCTTTGAGTTGTCGCCGCTCTCGGCCGAGCATGGGACTTCGGTTGGAGATCTGCTCGATAACGTCTTCGCCGTACTCGAATTTGAAGACGAGCCGGACGAAGGCAAGCCTGAAGAGATCAAGCTCGCGATAATCGGCCGGCCAAACGTTGGAAAGTCTTCGCTGCTGAATACGATTCTCGGTGAAGAGCGAGTGATCGTTTCGCCGATCCCCGGTACGACGCGCGACGCCATTGACACTTATCTGACCGTCGACGATCAAAAGTTTGTGCTGATTGATACCGCCGGCATACGTCGAAAGGGTAAGACGAACGAGATGGCTGAGAAGATGTCAGTCGTTATGGCGAGAAAAGCGCTCGAACGGGCTGACGTCGCTATTCTGATAATCGATGCTGTCGAAGGCGTCACGCATCTCGACGCTAACATCGGCGGCTACGCTGTCGACTCCGGATGTTCGATCATCATCGCCGTCAACAAATGGGATGCGCTGGAAGAAAAAGAAACGAATACGATCTACGAATTTGAGCGTAATTTGCGACGGCAGATGAAGTTTCTCGAATGGGCGCCGATGGTGACCATCTCGGCGCTGACCGGGCAGCGGGTGACGAACATCCTACCGCTCGTTGCAAAGGCGAATGCGGCGCGAAACCTGCGTGTGCCGACAGCACAGCTCAACAAGTTTTTCGAAGACAAGATCTCGCAGCCGAGAGGGGGCACCGCTCCGGCTCCGGTGAAGGGTGGTGTCTCGCGTCTAAAGGTACAGTACATTACCCAGGGCGGCTTGCGGCCTCCGCTTTTCGTATTGTTTACGTCAGGGGGAAACAAGGCCGGATTACACTTTTCATATGTTCGATATGTCGAGAACCGGCTGCGCGATGCGTTCGGGTTTTTCGCGACTCCGATTAGGTTGAAGGAAAAACACAAAATTAAAAAGGCGGCTGGCAGCAGAAAATGATGGACTCCGTGCTTTTGATCATCCGATTGATTCTGTTCGCGGTCTTCGCGCTAGCGGCCGTCGGGAAATTTCTCGACCTCAAAGGATCTGAAAAGGCCGTCAAGGATTTCGGAACCCCGGACGAGTTTGCAAAAACGTTTGCGATCGCGCTGCCTTTTGCCGAGATCGTGTTCGCGTTCTGCTTTCTTTTTGTTTCGTTGTCGTGGCTCGGGGCGATAGGCGGCTTGATCCTTTTGCTGACATTTACCGGTGGGATGCTTTGGCAGATGGCACAAGGCAACGCGCCGGATTGCCACTGCTTCGGACAAATTCACAGCGAACCGATCGGTCGAAAGTCTCTTGTTCGTAATATAATTTTGTCGCTGCTCGCCTTGTTCCTGATCTCTCAGGGACTCGATGGCCAGGGATATAGTTTGACGGACGACGGATCAAGTACGATGCAGTTGATTCTTATCTTTCTTGTCTTGACGTTGGTTGGAGTGGCCCTCTTTTATCTGAAGAAGGTCCTCGACAATCAGACGGAGATACTTCGACGGATAGATTTGCTGGAGGTGCTTTCCCGTGACGGAGTTCCGCTCGAGCGTAGCGATGCGGGCAATCCACATGACGGGTTGCCGATCGGCGCGCCATTTCCGACCTTCGAATTGACGGATACATCGAACAAATCCGTCTCGCTCTCGACGGTTTTGAAGAATGGTCTGCCGACATTTTTGTTTTTTGTCAGCCCGACCTGCGAACCCTGCAAAGCGTTGTTACCCGAGCTGGAACGTTGGGAAGCGGAGCTTGGCGACCGTGTCAATTTTGTTTTGTTCAGCAGTGGAAGCTCTGACGCGAATGCTGACAAGTTCGCACTATTTTCAGATGAGGTCGTCCTCGATGCGAACCGCGAGATAGCGGAGTCTGTGTACGCGCGGTGGACGCCGACGGCGATCTTCGTTCGCGGGGATGGGACGATCGGAAGTCATCCTGCTGCTGGTGACATAGCGATCCGCAAATTAGTAGACAGCGTCCGCGAAGGCGATCCGACGAGACGAAATTTTTTCGTCACATTGTCGAACAACGGAGCCGGGCATCCGAAGATCGGAGAACGCATTCCGGAGTTTTCGCTCGAAGATATCGAAGGGAATCCGGTCACATCCGATAACCTTCACGGCGATCGAACGCTAGCTGTCTTCTGGAGTCTTACATGCCCGCATTGCACGGCAATGATGAAAGAGTTGAAGAAGTGGGACGCGTCGCGCACCGCAACTGATCCGCGGCTAATTGTTTTTTCCGACGGTGATAAAGAAGCCCACCAGGGGCTGGGACTGATCTCTCCGGTCATTCTTGATGCGGGGTATAAAACTTCCGAACAACTTGGAATGTTCGGAACACCGTCAGCGGTCATCGTTGACGAGACGGGAACTATAGTCAGCGAAACTGCGATGGGAGCTTCGAACATATGGGCGTTGATCGGTAAACGGAAATGAAACCAATAGGATGGAAAGTGACCGCGACCGAGGGCGAAGCTCGGGCGGGGGTTTTAGAGACAAGGCGCTCGATAATCGAGACGCCTGTTTTTATGCCGGTCGGTACGCAAGGAGCGGTCAAGGGTATCCGCTTCGAGTGGCTCGAGAGCGAACTCGACGCGCGGATAATTCTCGGCAATACATATCATCTTTTTCTACGGCCCGGTGTCGACATCATTCGAAAGCTCGGCGGCCTGCACAAATTTTCTTCCTGGCCGCGCTCCATCCTGACCGACTCAGGCGGGTTTCAGGTTTTCTCACTTACTGATCTTCGAAAACTCACGGAAGAAGGTGTCGAATTTCGCTCGCACATCGACGGAAGTAAGAGATTTTTATCACCCGAAATTTCGATGGAGATCCAGGCCGCGCTCGGGTCAGAGATCGTCATGGTGTTTGATGAATGCCCTCCAGGAAAGGCGAGCGTCGACGAAACACGGAAGAGTCTGGCGTTGACGGCCCGCTGGGCTGCGAGATCGAAAGCGAGATTTGATGAGCCGCAGAGCGTTCAGAGTGCGGAGTTCTTGTCAGAACCGGTCGCTACAGCTCCCGGTTCTGACCTCAGCGGCCGTCAGGCCCTGTTTGGTATTATTCAGGGCGCGGCGCACCTCGATCTAAGAAAAGAAAGCCTCGATCGAACGGTCGAAATCGGATTCGATGGCTATGCTATCGGCGGCCTGAGCGTCGGCGAAGAGAAGCCCGTGATGTACGGCGTGCTCGAATATCTCGCCCCGAAGATGCCGGCCGATGCTCCACGATACCTGATGGGCGTCGGAACTCCGGAGGACCTGATCGAAGGCGTTGCTCGCGGCGTCGATATGTTCGATTGCGTTATCCCGACTCGAAATGGACGGACCGGAAGCGCGTTCACCTCGCGTGGAAAATTGAACATTCGGAACGCAAAATTTGCCGACGCTTCCGGCCCGCTCGATCCGGATTGTGAATGCTCAGTCTGCCGGCGATATTCGCTAGCTTACCTTCGGCACCTTTATCAATCCGGGGAAATGTCCGCGGCCACTTTGATCTCACACCACAATTTGGCCTTCTTCCTTGACACGATGCGCAGGGTCAGGCAATCTATCACATCCGGCACGTTCTCGCGATTCCAAAGAGAATTTCTCAATAAATTGCAGGAGAATCAGGAAGCAGACGTTTGATTAACAGTCTCTCGGCGTTATATCATTTGGTTTTTGTTTTCTGCTAAAAATTGATGAGTATGAGTCTGCTATTTTTTCAGGACGCCAGCGGCGGCGGCAGTTTGATCTGGACCCTGCTGCCGTTCGTTTTCATTTTCGGTATCTTTTACTTTCTCGTGATCCTACCTCAGAAAAAGCAGCGCAAGCAGTTGGAGGAAATGATCACGCAGCTGAGGATCAATGACGAGGTCGTAACGAATGGCGGAGTGATCGGCAAGATCAAAGAGGTCAAGCGCACGAGTTTTATCATCCAAAGCGCCGAGAAATCATTTATTGAGATCGGAAAGAGCGCAGTCGTCGGAAGAAAAGCGGAAGAAGTAGAGTAGTAATGAAAAATACTGGTTTGTGGATCAGAACGGTAGTTATCCTAGCCATCACGCTGTCGGGCATCTATCTTGTTTTCGGGCCGCGCCGCCTACCGACCGGTGCGGATTTTACTTGGCAGGGGATCAAGAACAACCTCGCCGAGAACATAAATCTCGGACTCGACCTCCGCGGTGGTTCGCATTTGGTGATGCGTGTCAAAACCGATGAATACCTGAAGACGCTCGTCGACAGCAACGCTCAGGCAGCGCTTACTGCGGCCCAGGACGCTAAGCTTCCGGTGACGGAGAACAGCGTTGTTGCGGAAAACAGTAACTACTCGCTTTCACTCAAACTCAGTGACGCATCGCAGTCGCAAGAAGTTATCGACGAAGTAACCAAGAAAGTTGATCTGGCTAATTGGACACAATCGACGAGTGGCGACACGATAACCTGGACTCTGCCGTCAAACATCCAGACTGTGCTTAAGGGACAGGCGGTGGAGCAGGCGTTAAAGATCATCGAAAGCCGTATCAACGCGTTCGGTGTAAAAGAACCGACGCTGCAGCGTCATGGAGCCGAATCGGCGGGACAAATTCTTTTGCAGATGCCGGGTGTCGACGACCCCGAACGGATCAAGAACCTGATCGGAGCCGAATCGAATCTCGAGTTGATGAAGATCGTCAGCCCGCCCAATCCGTCCCCGGTTCAAAAATATCTTACCGAGGACGCTGCCCGACAGTCGCTCGGCGGCACGGTTCCGGCAAATCGACGAATTCTTCCCTACGCCGAGCGAGATACTCCGGCAACCACGCCGCAAGATCAGGCTAAACCGAAGGAATTTGTCGTTGTGGAATATCCGGCGGTCGTTGACGGCAGTGAGCTGCGTGACGCGAACGCGGTCTCGCGAACGGGTAGCGAGAGCGATTATCAGATCTCGTTTTCTTTCAAGCCGGCGGGAGCCCAGAAGTTCGGCGAATGGACCGGCAAGAACATCGGCAACTACATGGCCGTCGTTCTGAATGATGAGGTCAAATCGGCCGCCTATATCAAATCACAGATCTTCGACCAGGGTGAGATTTCGGGTCAGTTTATTAAGAAATCGGCGGACGACCTTGCCCTAACACTCCGTTCGGGAGCTCTTCCGGCGAAGATCGAATATCAGGAAGAAAGGACCGTCGGTCCGAGTCTTGGAGCTGATTCGATTCGCGCCGGCGTAACCGCATCACTTGCGGGGCTGATCTTCATCGTAGTCTTCATGTTGATCTACTATCGAGGATCAGGCGTGAACGCCGTCATCGCGCTGGTTTTAAATTTGGTCCTTACAATGGCTGCTCTGATCATGATCGACTCGACGTTGACCCTTCCGGGTATCGCAGGCCTGATCCTTGGTATTGGTATGGCCGTCGACTCAAACGTGCTCATCTTTGAGCGAATGCGAGAAGAGCTTCGGGCCGGCCGCGAGGTTGGCAAGGCGATCAGCCTTGGTTTCGACCGAGCCTTCATAACTATCATCGACACCCACATCACGACGATAATCTCGGCGTTGATCCTGTATCTCTATGGATCGGGCCCGATACGCGGGTTCGCTGTGACACTCGTCCTTGGTTTGTTGATAAACCTGTTCTCAGCCGTATTCGTCTCACGTACGATCTTCATGTGGCTGCTCGAGCGAAATCCGGGATTGAAGAAACTTAGTATTTGAGTCAGAAGAAATGTTTGAATTCTTTACCAATATTCATGTCGATTGGATGGGCTTGAGAAAGCCTTTGACCGCGGTCTCGATCGTTATCCTTTTAGCGGGGCTGATTTCCGCAGTCGGCAGACAGTTCAGTGAAGACGGTACCGACGCCTTCAACCTGGGCGTAGATTTTCAGGGTGGAACTGTCGTAACCGCGAAGTTTCGACAAAAGCCGGCCAGTGACGACCTCCGCTTGGCACTTCAGTCAGCAGGGATCAGCGAGGCGATCATTCAAGACTCGACTGACAAGACTGACGAAGTGCTTATTAAGGTGCCGAACCTGGGTGAACGAGAAGACTGTAAGGACCTGGAAGGTAAACTAATACCCGAGGCTGGTCGCTGTGTTGTAAAAAGCTCTCTGGACACGTTTGGCAAAGAGGCCGAAGGCGCGACGCAGTTGCCGGACGATCCTTCTGCCGCATACAAGATCGTGGGCACGGACGCAGTAGGGCCGGTTGCCGGTGCCCAGCTTCGAAATCAGGCGGTTATTGCAACCTTGCTAGGACTGGTCGGCATCCTCCTGTTCATTGCTTTCCGTTACGACTGGACCTACGCCGCAGGTGCGGTGATCGCGGTGTTTCACGATGTCCTGATTACTCTCGCGTTCTTTTCGGTTTTCCAGTGGGAAATTAGCTTGACGGTTCTTGCCGCGCTGCTCACCCTGGTCGGATTTTCGGTTAACGACTCGATCGTCATTTTCGACCGAATCCGTGAAAATCTCACTCTTAACCGAGATAAATCGCTTTACGAGCTGACCAACGATTCGATCAATCAGACGATGTCCCGAACGATCGTCACAAATGGCCTTGTGTTTCTCGCGGTGCTGGCTCTGGTGTTGTTCGGCGGCGAAGTGTTGCGCGGATTTTCGCTTGCGTTGTTTGTGGGTTCGATCACGGGAACGTACTCGACCATCGCGATCGCAAGCCCCATTGCGATCTGGTGGCAAGCTAAGCTCGGAGCGGCAAAAATTAGGGACGTTCAGATCTCTTCGCAAGGCGGTGAGAAGATGGCATCGGCTTCGCGACGTTCGGTCACGCGCCGTCCCGTAACTCGGTAATAAATCGTAAATGTACCACCCAATGCCGTGATTATTCTTGACTTTCGAAAGGTAAAAAAT
>JBDTWZ010000129.1:0-9125 GCA_040006435.1 Acidobacteriota bacterium | reverse complement strand
TGATAGTGATGTCGGCGTAACGCGCGACCCGAGGCTGTGGAATTTTCTTTAGAAGGTCGGACTCATAGAGATGTCTATCCGCCTCTGAGAAATTGGCAGGTACCTTTCGTTTAATTGTGAAGTGATTCTCACTCAAATCCCACCCGTGCTCCCCAAATCTCCGACTCAACAACGCACTCAAACCTTTCTGGAAAAATCACCCCCGATCGATTGAATGCCGAACCCTAACCTCGTCGCACAAAAAAGGCGCTTAGAATCGCAAAAGCTTTTAGTTCGTAGCCATGCTCCGTGAGATAAACATAAATCGGACTCCCTTCCACGTTCGCGAGATCGTGAATCTCAATAATAATTAATTTCGGTCTGTACTTGGTCAGATCTAGTCCTCTGAGCACCTGGAGATCGTGGCCCTCAACGTCGATACTTAGTAGGTCAATGTCTACCAGTGAATAGTCATCAAGAATTGATGTTAGTGTGCGAGTAACGACCTTCTCACCTTCATTAAACTCCCAGTGCTTTTTCCATTCGATCAGGCGGTCTTCGTCTATTGTGCTGACGAGATCTTCATCGGACTTGTAAAAAAATGCGTCGCGTTGCTCATCGGAGACGGCTGATGTGACGCAAATGTCCTGTTTACGAACTGCCTGGAACTCGGCAATGAGATCCATATTTGCATCGATCGCAATTCCCCGCCAACCCAATTTATAGAAGTCGAACGTGTTTGAATTACGCAGAGGCCTATTGCACCCGACATCCACGTACGTACCTCTTTCAACGTTGAACAAATGGCGAAGATAGTGTCCAGCAATGAAGTCCTCCGCACCTTGCGCGTAGATAAACGTCGCGGGAATGCGAAACAACCGTCTCACAAATGAAAGCAGATACACGCCAAGAGTTATTCTCCATGGAAGTGCTCTAAAAAGATTTAAGTTTGCCAAGGGATTACGCGCTTTGTTGTCCAGCTCCTATTAGGAGTTCCGCTCTCTCCGGTTCATACGGGCCTCTAGTATGAACGCCCAGATCGTCAAGAGATTCCATAAGTTCGCAAAAGTCCGCCTCTCCTTCCTATCGCTATTCTACACTCGCGAGTCCCATGCGGCCACTTAGGCCTCTGAAGGCTTCTTACCTCGGGAGGCGGCGAAAGGGGGCAAACCCAGACAGCTTTCCCCGGAGAAAGTTTTTTTCTTCAATCGAAAGAACACGAAACCAGATCATCAAGGCGTAGACTCCAAGGCAAACTAAGGCAACGGCTGCTAGCACTCCGGTATGACCGGTCGTAAGGACAGTCAATATGGGCGAGATTGATAGCAAGAGTATTCCGAACATCAATGTGAGCATCTTCTTGTCTACAATATCGAACGACAACCCTACGGTGCGTTTAACTATAAACAAGAGCGCGGCTGTTTCAACGACTAATCGTAAACTCCATGCCAGTGCGGCACCGACCGCGCCGAGCGTGAGGGTAAGCCCGGTGACTACGATCAGGTAGGGAAACAATTCGACCCAATATAGAATTGCCGATGCGTGTGTCTTACGGGCGGCAACGAGCATCGCTCCCGCAACCGACGCCGCGAAACTAAACATCAGGCCCGCCAAGAGGGTGTAGAACGGTATCGTGCTCTCACGGCCAAATTCCTCTCCTGCCCAAATGGTAAAAAAAGGCTCCGCGATCAGAGCAAGTACCATCGCAACCGGAGCAAATATGACGAGGTTTAGTCGGATTGCCCGAGCGTAAAGCGCCTGGAGCTCCGGAACTTGCTGGTTTGAATACAGCTGGGAAAAGGCGGGTATCAGCGATTGTGCCATCGACGCAGCGAAAAGCGTCATCATGTTCGCAAGGGTGAACGCGACCGTGTAATAGGCAAGAACCGTTACGGACGTATACCGTGTGAGCACCACCTTCTCAAGATTGGCGAGTAGAACCGAAGCCACAAGTGCGATGAATATCGAGCTACCGAAGCGCAAGAGCGGCTTTACTGCATCAGGATCAATGCTGAATTCGAACAGACTCCTCAATAGCTTGCGCGAAACCACCAGATGTACAAGAAGCGCTCCTATTGCCGAGCACATGATCGTTATGACCGCGCCTATTAACCCGCCCCCGAGAAAGATCACCAGCGGTACCGTTACTATTTGGACAACATTAAAAATGGCGTTGACTGAAGAATTCAGGTCCATCCGAAGCCGGACCAACTGCGGGGTGCAGACTATTGCGCTAAGGACACGTGAAGTGAACGTGACACAAGACAAGTAGATACCGATCACGGCGACGTCTTGTAAATGGTCCGGTATCCTGAGTAGATCAACGACAATAACCCGGGCGAAGATTATTACGAGAACTGCCGTAATCGTCGTTGTTCCGAGACCAATCAGGACTGCGAGTCGTACGGCCTTCCCTTCTTTGTCCACCGATCCTTTCGCATAAGCTTCTGACGCAAAATTCGTGGAAGCCAGGCTCATCCCAAAATCTGCGAAAGCCAAATAGCCTAGGAGCACGTTGATCAGAGCAAGGACACCGTACTGCTCGGCGCCGAGAAATCGAATCACAAAGGGCGTCGCGACGAGAGAAGCTCCTAGCGGAAAGATTTGGCCAGCGAGAGTCCAGATCGAGCCCTTAACGACCTTGGTCGTCATTCCCGCTGTGGAACGAGGTTGCATCGGATTTGGCTCTTGGATGGGATCAAGCACGGCGTCGGGTATCACGGGGTAAGAATAGTCTATAGGAGTCTATCGGGTCTATCGGGTCTCTCGAGTCTGGCGAGTCTCTCGAGTCTGACGAGTCTGACGAGTCTGACGAGTTTGGCGGGTCTGGCGAGTCTCGTGGTCGCACAAAACTCTTACGGTCTGCTTGACATCGGAATTACAATACGAACACCTTGAAATTTTGGCGGAGATGTCATGAACAGATACACCTTGGATCTTCATTATTTTCGGCGGTGGGTGGGTGTTTCGGGCGCGTTAATGTTAGTAGCTTTCGCGGGCCTTTATTTTTTTGATGTCGCCGCAAAAACCGGCGGCAGCTATTCAGTTTCGCCGTCACTGCTGGATCACTATTTAACACCTCCGAATCGAAGCTTCGACAATCTCGACAGCAACAAGACCGCCAATTTCACAGCATCGAGAGTTTGCGCCGGATTGATCTGCGCCCAGAACGGGAAGATCGCATTCGAGAGAGAGGGTGAGATCTTTACGATGAATGCCGACGGCACAGGCCAGATGAATATCACGAACAATCCGGCAAACGACAGGTCGCCGGATTGGTCGCCCGATGGCGTCAAGATCGTATTTTCCACCGACCGGGACGGGAATGGCGAAATTTATCGAATGAGTGGCGACGGCTCGAATCCCACGCGCCTGACGAACAATCCGGCGTCCGATACCGCGCCGCGTTATTCGCCGGACGGCTCGTCGATCGTCTTTGTCAGCAACCGCGACGGGAACAGCGAGATCTATAAAATGAACGCCGACGGCACGAACCAAGTCCGTTTGACGAACGATGCCGGAAGCGATCAGTTGCCGTCGTTTTCGCCCGATGGGCGAAAGGTTCTTTTTGTTCGCCAGGGCTCAACGGCGCCATTCAGTTTTTCGCTGTATACGATAGACGCCGATGGCAATAATCCGCAACCCATTTTCGGCCCCGCGCCGTTCCTAAATAGCCCGTCGTATTCTCCGGATGGCACGAAGATCATTTTGGTCTTTGGCTCGGACGTTACGCAGCAGACGATCTACACGATGAATGCGAATGGGACAAATCTCGCACAGGCCGGATTCGGGCGTTCCCAACCCGCTTATTCGCCGGACGGAACGAAGGTCGTACATAACTGCTGTTTCTTTTCCGGCGGGCCGAACCCCAACGGGCTTTTCGCGACGACGCTGGCCACTCAAACGCAGCTGAGGTTAACGAGCAGTGATGACACTGCACCGGATTGGCAGCCGTTGCCGGTTCCGCGTCGCACAGCATTTGATTTCGACGGTGACGGTCGCTCGGATCTTTCGTATTTTCGTCCGACGGGTGGTTTTTGGTATCAGCTCCGATCGGACGGGGGTCTGGTGTCTCCGCAATGGGGGCTCTCAAGCGATGTGCTTACGCCCGCCGATTACGACGGCGATCTGAAAACGGACCTCGCGGTGTGGCGCGAATCAGACGGAAATTTTTACGTCCTGAATAGTTTCAACGCGACGGTGCGGATCGAGAATTTTGGCCTGGCGGGCGACGTTCCAACCGGCGGAGATTTCGACCGCGACGGCAAAGCTGATATCGCCGTTTATCGTGGCGGAGCGCAAAGCGTCTTCTACTATCGCTCCTCGATGGGAAATCCGAACGGAAACGTCAGCTTTGTTCCATGGGGAGTCTCGGGCGACAAGCCGGTCGTCGGTGATTACGACGGTGACGGACGAACGGATGCGGCGATCTATCGACCGTCCAGCGGAACCTGGTATGTGCGTCAAAGCTCGAATGGACAGCTTCTTGCGGTCAACTTTGGTTTGGCGGGCGACACGATCGTGCCGGCAGATTACGACGCGGATGGTAAGACCGATCTGGCGGTATTTCGCGCCGGCATCTGGTATCTTCTGCGCTCGGCGCAGGGTTTCGCGGCGTTTCAGTTCGGGCTTGCGGGCGACATCCCTGCCCCGGCTGACTATGACGGGGACGGCCGCGCGGACGCGGCGGTGTTCAGGAACGGCGTTTGGTGGATCATGAAGTCGCAGTCGGGAGGGGTCGAAGCGCATTCGTTCGGCACGGGCACCGATAAACCGATCCCGTCGGCGTTTGTTAGGTGACCTAAGATTTTTGCCCGCGAAATACGCGAAAGGACGCGAAAAAAGGAAGAAGCGTGATAAGCGAAAACAAGGGCCCGCGAATAACGCTAATGGTCGCGAATAAATCACCATAGATTTCATTCGCGTCCATTGGCGTTATTCGCGGGCACATCTTCTTTTCGCGAGAGATTGTGGTTGTGATCTCTAAAGCCGGACCACGAAACGCACGAATCACGCTAAACAAGACGAAGAAGGTAAGATCTTTTTTCGAGCTTTTTCGCGTATTTCGCGGGCATATCTTTCCTTTGGCGTGACAGGCGCCCAGCGAGGTCGGGGTGGTGCTCTTCAAACGGTCAACTATTTGTAGATTTCGCCGCCCTTCTCAACAAACTCCTTCGCTTTCTCGCTCATTCCGACGGCGAGCGCTTTTTCGGCTTCGATGTTCTGCTTTTCAGCGTAGTCGCGAACGTCCTGCGTGATCTTCATCGAGCAGAAATGCGGGCCGCACATCGAGCAGAAGTGCGCGAGCTTTGCGCCTTCCGCCGGCAAAGTTTCGTCGTGAAACTCTTTCGCCTTTTCCGGATCGAGTCCGAGGTTGAATTGATCTTCCCACCGAAACTCGAATCGCGCTTTCGATAACGCGTTATCGCGATACTGCGCACCGGGATGTCCCTTTGCCAGATCGGCCGCGTGCGCCGCGAGCTTGTAGGTGATGACGCCTTCTTTGACGTCCTGTTTGTTCGGCAGACCGAGATGTTCTTTCGGCGTCACATAACAAAGCATCGCCGTCCCGAACCATCCGATCATCGCCGCGCCGATACCGGATGTAATGTGATCGTAGCCCGGTGCGATGTCGGTCGTCAGCGGCCCGAGCGTGTAGAACGGCGCCTCGCCGCAGACCTCGAGCTGCTTGTCCATGTTCTCTTTGATGAGGTGCATCGGCACGTGGCCGGGCCCCTCGATCATCGTCTGACAGTCCATCTCCCAGGCGATCTGCGTTAGTTCGCCGAGAGTATCTAATTCGGCAAACTGCGCTTCGTCATTCGCATCGGCGATCGAACCGGGACGCAGGCCGTCACCGAGTGAGAAGCTCACATCGTAAGCGCGCATGATCTCGCAGATCTCGCGAAAGCGTGTGTAGAGAAAACTCTCTTCGTGATGGGCGAGGCACCACTTCGCCATGATTGAACCGCCGCGGCTCACGATCCCCGTTGTCCGTTTCGCCGTCATTGGAATGTAAGGCAGACGAACGCCGGCGTGGATCGTAAAGTAATCGACGCCCTGCTCCGCCTGTTCGATCAAAGTGTCGCGGTAAATTTCCCACGTCAGGTCCTCGGCCTTGCCATTCACTTTTTCGAGCGCCTGATAGATCGGGACGGTACCGATCGGCACGGGAGAATTGCGCAGGATCCATTCGCGCGTCGCGTGAATATTTTTTCCGGTGGAAAGGTCCATCACAGTGTCGGCGCCCCACAGTGTCGACCACTGCATCTTCTCGACCTCTTCTTCGATCGACGACGCGATCGCGGAGTTTCCGATATTCGCGTTTATCTTTACGAGGAAGTTGCGTCCGATGATCATCGGCTCGGACTCCGGGTGGTTGATGTTCGACGGGATGATCGCACGACCGCGGGCGATCTCGTCACGGACAAACTCCGGCGTGACGAACTCGGGTATCGAGGCGCCGAACGACTCTCCGCGGTGCTGGTGGTTGAGCGACGAGCGATCGTCGCGTTCAATGCCGGCAAGATGCCGGCGTTCCATTTTTCGTCCAAGATTCTCGCGTATCGCGACGTACTCCATCTCAGGCGTAGTGATTCCCTTTCGCGCGTAGTGCATCTGCGTGACGCACGCACCCGCTTTCGCACGCAGCGGTGCTCGTTTCAAACCGGGAAATTCTTCGAGCTGTCCCCGGTCCTTAACGCGTGCGATATTCTCGGCGCCTTTTGTCAGATAGCCATTGTCCTGCGGAACGATCTCGCGACCGGCGTACTCCTCGACATCCCCGCGTGCGACAATCCAATAGCGCCGAAGCGCCGGCAGGCCTTCGCGGACATCACACTCGGTATCGGGATCGGTCCAAACACCGCTCGTGTCGTACACACGTACCCGTGCATTTTCTTCGAGTGTGCCGTCAAAGGATTTCGACGGGCTTAATGAGATCTCGCGAAATGGAACACGCAGACCGTTGGTTTCGACGTAGACTTTGCGGGAAGCCGGTAACTCATAAGCTCCTTTCCTGGTTTGAGGAGGGGTGGCAGCGGTTTCCGCTGACGGGGTGGTGACTTCGCTAGACCCACCCGCTACCGCGGGTGGTACTGACTGTTGTCGCCCGGTATCTTCTGACAACTGACCACTGATTTCTGAATTCTGACTGCTGATTTCTGAATTCTGACTGCTGATTTCTGAATTCTGACTTCTGACTTCTGACTTCTGACTTCTGACTTCTTCTTCTTTCATAGTTTTTCTCCCTTCGTCGGTATTATCCGCATCAGGTTCCAGGAGTCGTGCCTTGCGGCACCTCTCAGCTTTAATAAAGCTCCTCCGAAAACTTTGTTGCACCTTAATCTTATACTCGTTAACAGCGATTGTTAATCGTCGTTCATGGAAGAATCTGTTTTTATTCCGCCGTGGCATCTCCATTGCGTTAATATTCTTTCCACGGATTCGTTTTGACGCGATTCGCTACACTTTTTTCTGGTGAGGAGGTTTTATGGCACGCTGCGAGGTTTGTGGTAACGATTATCATTTGGCGTTTCAGGTGGTCACCGCAGGTGACGAACGCCATGTATTCGATTGCTTTGAGTGCGCGATACACAAGCTGGCGCCGGCATGTGCTCACTGCGGGTGCAGGGTCATAGGGCACGGGATCGAGGCCGACGGAACTTTTTATTGCTGCGCGAATTGCTCTAGGCAAGAGGGCGTAACCGGAGCGGTCGATCACGTTTATGAGTGACCGCCGCGGCGTCGAGTATAATATTCGCTGCACAATGCCTATGTACTTAATCTTGTTATCGACGGTATTTATGACAGCCACGCTCGGCTGGTGCGGCAGCGTTCCGCCCGGTGCCTCCGCCGATCAGGCTTTCGCCACTGAAGACGGCCAATCGCGTTTTCGTGTCGAGACGGTCGCCGGCGGGCTTGAGGTGCCGTGGGGGATCGCTTTTCTGCCGAATAAGGATCTCCTCGTTACCGAACGGCGGGGACGTGTTCGCATCATTCAGAACGGACAGCTACGCGTGGAACCGGTCTTCGTCGTTCCGGATGTCGAGCCGTCGAGCGAAAGCGGTTTGATGGACATCTCAATTCATCCAGACTTTTCGACGAACGGTTTTGTTTACCTCGCATACGCGTACAACAAGGACGGAAAGCGCGTGAAGGTCGTCCGCTATAAGTTCGACGGAAATAAATTTACCGAGCCGAAAACCATCGTTGAGAACATTCCGGGTGCGCCGAATCATGCCGGCATGCGTGCGCGTTTCGGGCCGGACGGAAAGCTGTATGTCACGGTCGGCGATGCGACCGATTGGGAAGATGCACAGGACAATAATTCGCTTGCCGGAAAAACTTTGCGCCTGAATGACGACGGGACAGTGCCGAACGACAATCCGTTCGTCGGCAAGGCTGGGTATCGCCCCGAGATCTTTTCGACCGGCCATCGCAACGCTCAGGGCCTGGCATGGCAGCCGGGTTCGGGACTGATGTTTCAGACCGAGCATGGCCCGAGCGGTTTCGAAGGACGCGGTGGCGGCGCCGATGAGGTGAACATCGTCGAGCGCGGAAAGAACTACGGTTGGCCGACGATCTATGGAAATAGAACGCAGGCGGGGCTCGAACCGCCGCTGCTTGAATACTCGCCCGCATGTGCTCCGGCAAGCGGCATGTTCTATAACGCAGACGCGTTTCCCGCATTCAAAGGCAATTTCTTTTTTGGATGCCTGCGCGGGACGAGAATAATTCGAGTTGTACTCGACGGCCGCAAGGTTGTGAGCCAGGAAAATCTATTGAGCGGAACCTACGGCCGTATCCGCGAAGTTGCTATGGGACCCGACGGCTACATCTATTTCTCGACCTCAAACCGCGACGGCCGCGGGAGTCCGGCGAAAGAAGATGATCGGATTTTACGATTGGTGCCGGTGAAGTAGTTAATTAGTGAATTGCGAAATTCAGGCGGAATTCGCGGATCAGGTAAGACGAGAGCTTTGATCCCGTCCAGCTCGCGCTGGCTGTCGCGGGGGCAAGCCCGCCTTCCGGACTTGCGAATGCACCAAGCGCTAATCGTTACGAAGAGTCACTCATCGGCTGACTCGTATCGAAAGAGCGGGGGCAAGCCCGCCTTCCGGACTTGCGAATGCACCAAGCGCTAT
>JBDTWZ010000128.1:0-9194 GCA_040006435.1 Acidobacteriota bacterium | reverse complement strand
GTTTGAAATATGAACGCATTCTACCACTTGTCGAACCTCATTTGACAAGTTAAGCTCTCAGGTATTACGGTTTTAGTTTGATTTTTGCTGCGTTTGGAGCACCCTGCCCTAGCAGGCTTTTATTTTGAGAGATGCCAAACGCCAGACGTTCTTGATAGAAGTTGGCCGCTTGAAAGCGGGACTCTGAAATCTATGACCTATATTGTTGCCGAGCCATGTGTCGAATGTAAATACACCGATTGCGCGGCTGTTTGCCCGGTTGAGGCTTTTCACGAACTGCCCGACAAGCTTCTCATTAATCCCGACACATGTATCGATTGCGATGCCTGCCTGCCCGAGTGCCCTGTCGAGGCGATCTTTTCGGATATGTCGATACCTGAGGAGTATCTGAGCTGGCTGGAAATAAACAAAGAAGCGGAAGACTATCCCATCATAAGCACGAAACAGCCGGCTCTGTTCGGGTCGGCTTGCAAAGGGCAACCAGAGTAATCGAGTACAAATGTAGTTTGAATTAAGGCGGCTGCTAAGAGAGCCGCCTTCTTCATTTCACGATCTCAAATGGGATACCTGCGATGCGGTCAGTTACCAGACCCGACGAGTGCAGAGCCGTGCGGCGGGAAGAAATATTCCGAGCCGAGACGACACACGAAAAGAGTTCCTCAGATCGACGACAGGCTAAATATTAATCGACAGGTTTCCGATGCCTCGCGGCCGACTACCCGTTGCAAGCGCCGCGGACACTTTCTAGCAATATTGAAGATTCCGAACTAAACTGGTTATCTAAGTTAAATCTGCGAGGGGACAGCAACATGACGGAAGCAATCGATCCGAAAACAATCGACCGGGATCCGGTCCGATGTGAAGAGTGCGATCGGGAAATGGGCCATTACAACACGTTCGTGACGCCATCGAACGAGCGCCGAAATGTTTGCTGGGAATGCCTGTCGCGTCAGGAAAAAGGATTTTTCACCCATCGTGATTTTCGCCGCGGCGCACGCAGCGGATACATTCCCAGATAATAAGAGGCAGAAACACGACCGGTAGGGAGTGTGAGTTTTGTAATTGGCACACTCGCTACCGCTCGTGTTTCTGCCTGTGCGATTATGCCGATAAGAAAAATCACAGAGTATCCCGCTGAGGTCCTCGGCCAGGTCGGAAAACCCGTAACAAAATTTGACGATGCCCTCGCCGAACTCTGCGCCGATATGTTCGACACGATGTACGACGCCGAGGGCGTCGGCCTCGCAGCACCGCAGATCGGGCTTAACCTGCGTCTCTTCGTCATGGATTGTCACGGCATTAAGCTCATTGCAGCGAATCCGGAGATCATTTCGGTCGAAGGTGAACAGTCGGGTCAGGAAGGATGTCTGTCAGTCGGAAAAGTTCCCGCGGTCGTCATCCGTCCGATGAAAGCGCGGCTCAGGGCACAGGATATGAACGGCGAATGGTTCGAAGAGGAAGCCGAAGGCTATGCCGCTCGCGCCTTTATGCATGAAACCGATCATTGCGACGGTAAGCTCTTCATCGATCGGCTGCCAAAGTTACGGCGTGACATGATCGTAAAGAGATTCAAGAAAGAGAAGAGTTGGAAGTAAATCCGTCGTGTCTGAACCTGGAGCAATAGCGACCGGGGCTACACCGTAATATCGAGACAGTCAAGGGAAACCCGGTCGCTACTGCTCCCGGTTCTGACAAGAAACATAGCGCGATAGACCGCAAGGCCTCTATCCTCAACCGACCTTTCCCTTTCCGTCTTGATCGGAAATGGGTTTTCCGCGGCCACTACTTCTTCGAGTCGTTTATCGGCCCGGAAAAGTTCGGACATCTCTTCGGCCAGAAACTCGATGTCGGTTTGCACAAAAATACGGCCGGCGACTGATAGTTTATCCGCGACCGTCTGAACTAGTTCGGCGTTTACCATCCGTCGCTTGGCATGCTTTTTCTTAAACCAGGGATCCGGAAACTGGATCGTCACCGTCTGAAGAATTCCGTCAGGTATGTCCGCAATCAAACGCCCAAGCCATAGCATCGCATTGCAGAATTCGTAATGCAGATTCGTCAAGCCTTCGCCGTCGGCGATACGGTTTGCTTCATCGACCAGCGGATGGCGAATCTCGACCCCGAGATAATTCCACCGCGGTTCAGCCTCCGCCATTCGCAAGAGAAATCGCCCGCGGGCACAACCTATATCAAGCAGAAGCGGCCGGTCGGCATCGGCAAATACCGATTCGATATCGACCGGATCGGGGGATTGGCGATAAAAAGGTGCAAGCGGATTAACGTGTTGGTGAACTCGTACGCGGGGCATCTAGTGATTCGGGAAGAACAACGTTTCTAAAATTGAAGATCAAAACGATACTCAACAAGCAGGTAGCGACAAATAGCCCGACCGCCGCCATTCCAAAAACTTTGGTGATCGGACCGGCCCGGCGCGGATCTACGAATTCGCTTGACGGTATCTGGACAAGTCCATAAACCGCACCCGTTATCAACCCGCCAAGATGTCCGTAGTTATCGACAACGTTGAACAGTATAAGGCCAAAAACGAAAAGAGAACCTATATTGATCAGAAGGCCCTTCCGAAATTGCGCAGAAATAAACCGTCGCCTTCGGAAGGCATACACAGTTATATATCCAAGCAATCCGACGATTCCGCCGGACGCACCAACCGAGATCCCGTCCGGTAGAAAATACAGGCTAAGCAGGTTGCCCCCGACGCATGCGAGGAGGAACACGATCGCCGTATGAGCACGGTTCGAAAGCATCTCGCATAGGCGGCCAAACATTAGGAAGGCATAGCAGTTCATCAAAACGTGAACCACTCCGCCATGTACCGAGGCACCTGTCAGGATGCGCCAGTATTCGTGATACTGAAGAAAAAACGGCTTTACGAAGCCGGCTGCCAGGGCTGACCGATCGTCGCCGGCCAACGAAGTTATTGACTCTATATCCGCTGCATTGCCGAACAGGAGTTGTGCACTAAAAACGGCGGCTATCGATGCGATAAGAATATAAGTGTAGATCGGCACGGATGAGATTTCCGGCTCAGCTCCGTCGACCATGGGCTTATCAGATTGTTGAAGATCGTCCATGTGAGGTTACATCGCGAGGCCGCCGTCGGCCTGGATAACCTGACCGGTAATGTACGCGGCTGACTGAGACAGCATGAAGCATGCGATCTCGGCCACCTCTTGCACATTTCCAAGACGGCCGAGCGGGATCATCGAAAGGAATTTTTGGTGGTAGTCGGCGTTCATCTCCGAAGTCATGTCGGTTTCGATCAAGCCAAGAGCGAGCGCATTGACGGTGATCTTCTTGCTCGCGACTTCCTTTGCGAGCGACTTCGTAAGTCCTATCATTCCAGCCTTTGAAGCGGAATAATTCGACTGACCGAGCATTCCGACGACGCCGCTGATCGAAGAAATATTGAGGATCGATCCACCGTTCTCGTTACGCAGCATCGGACGCAAAACGGCTTTCGAAAAATTCCATGCGCCTTTCAAGTTCGTATCGATGACCGCATCCCAGTCCTCTTCCTTCATCCGCAGGATCAGTTGGTCACGCGTGATGCCCGCGTTGTTGATCAGATAATCAACCGTTCCGAAAGCCTCTTTTACTTGTCCGACAAACTCGGCCGTCGCCGCTGTATCGGCCACGTCACATTGCGCGGCGTGGGCCTTGACACCCAAGGCTCCGATCTCAACTTTCAACGACTCGGCTTCGTCGGCGCTCTTCGAATAATTAAACGCAATATTGCACCCGCGCTTCGCCAGTTCGAGTGCGATCGCTTTCCCGATACCGCGCGTCGCGCCGGTGATGATCGCCGACTTGCCTTCGAATTGTTTTTCGCTCATAACTTTAGTCACCCAGAGCACTTCTTTGGATCGTAAACAGATCGTTAATTCCCTTCTCTGCCAGCGAGAGCATCTCGCTCATCTGTTCGCGCGTGAACGGCTCGCGTTCGGCTGTGCCCTGGATCTCGATAAACTTTCCGGCTCCCGTGCAGACGATGTTCATATCTACCTCGGCAGTCGAGTCTTCCGCATAAGCCAGATCAAGGATCGACGTGCCTTCGAGGATGCCGACACTGACAGCGGCGACCTCGCTTAAAAGCGGCGAAGTCTTGACGACCGAGTTCTTCACAAGCTTTCGACACGCGAGTGCAAGCGCGACGTAGGCTCCGGTTATCGAAGCGCACCGGGTTCCACCGTCCGCCTGGATGACATCGCAGTCAATAAAGATCTGCCGCTCGCCTAGCAGCTTCGTGTCGACGACCGCCCGCAGACTTCGGCCAATAAGTCGCTGAATCTCCTGCGTCCGTCCCGCCGGTCGCTGGGTCTCGCGTTGCGTTCGTGTGTTTGTCGCACGCGGCAGCATCGCGTATTCGGCCGTTACCCAGCCGAGCCCCTTGTTGCGCAAAAACATCGGCACGCGGTCCTCGACCGATGCAGTACATATGACTTTCGTTCCGCCGACTTCGACGAGCGCCGAACCCTCGGCGTACGGCGAGATGTTCGGCGTGATCTTGGTGTTGCGGATCTGATCGACGGCACGGCCGTCTGGTCTTATAAATGTCATATGTTTAGTGACCAGGGACGAGTGACGGGGATAAGGGACGAGTTAGCGGCCACTGCCACTCGCACCCGCACTCGTCACTTGTCCCTCGTCCCTCGTCCCTCGTCACTCGTCACTAGCTTGTCTCCCCCATAAACTTCGATCGCCTCAAGCTTGCTGGGCGTCGTACCCAAAAAACGTTCGGCGACGTTCGCAAAACGTTCGGCGGCGTCGGTCACGTAAAAATGATCGAGGTCGTCGCAAAGCTGCCGCGAACCCGAAACCTGGTTCGGATTTGCCAGGTCCTTGTCTGCTAGCAAGCGTTCGACTTCTTCCGCTGTGGCTTCGCCCGAGTCAATCAGCTTAACATTTTCACCGATCGTCTTCTGGATCACGTCGCGCAGGATCGGATAGTGTGTGCAGCCGAGCACGAGAGAGTGCGGATCGAAATCCCGAACTTTGCGAAGATATTTTTCCGCGATCGACAAAGTCTCCGCTTCGGCCGTCCACCCTTCTTCTGCGAGCGGCACGAAAAGAGGGCATGCAGTTTGAAATACGGTCGCTGAATCCGAAGCCCGTTTGATCGCGTCAACATACGCATTGCTCGAAACCGTCGCTTCAGTGGCGATCACCGCTATCCGGGCTTCGGGTTCCTGCAAAGTTTCGGCAACCGCTTTTCGGCCTCCGGGGCCGATAACGCCTACGACATTCAACCCGATTCGTTCGCGGATCTTCGGTAGAGCAAGCGCTGACGCGGTGTTGCAGGCGACGACAAGCAGCTTGATCCCGAGCGAAGCCAGAAACTCTGAGTTCTCGATCGCGTAGCGTTCAACTGTCGCGAGCGATTTTGTGCCGTAGGGGACGCGGGCTGTGTCCCCCAAATAAACGAAATGCTCGTTCGGCAAGCGATCGTGCAAGGCGCGGTAAACCGTGAGGCCGCCGACGCCCGAATCAAAGATCCCTATAGGTAACTCGTTCACAGTAAAATCGAAAGATTAAGGCTACAGAATAGCCCGTCGATTCGGCAAATAACGGGGACTCCGAATTAATTTCTGAAATCGAAGTCGGTATAGTGATTTACTAAATATAAGGTCTCTACTACTCACACATCGTGAATGTAGCGCCCGAGGTGAAAGCCGGAATCAATCAATCCCAAAATAGACCGGCTTTTCAATTTGCCCACAACGGCTAACGCCTTCGGAAGCCCAATACAATTAAACCCAACCCTGAGGAGGATACTACCATGACGCATGCGTCTATTCTTCACTGTTCAGGGGGGACCGATTTAGTACTCCTACTAACTCCCCTCCCAAAAGGTTCCATTACACAGAACCCGAACTTCCAATCTTTTCTTTTCTTCGCTTCGATTAATTCAGTCAACGTCCGCGATCCATTTAGGAAGCGAAAACGACGTGCGCCTATCTAACGCGTTTGCACACTTCGTAGCGAGAACGATCTAAGTTTTCGCCCGATGAGTACCGTTGTGCCTTGCTGAGCTAGTGCTCAGCGAGGCGCGGTTCGGCAGATGTGCCGTGGCATTTAGACGCGGGCAATCAGCCGCGCGGTTTTTCGACCGCGAAGGCGGAGCCTTGCCCCGAGAACGATTGATTAAAGGAGTAAAGACCATGTTAAGACGAAGGAATCTATTAGCGATATTAGTTTTGCTTTTCAATATCGGATACGCGAATGCGCAGTCCGAGAACGTGTCGCGCGCGGAGAATACGGATGTTCCGCGCGCGACAGTTTCTGTAACTTCACCCGAGATCGGGACGACTCCCGTCTCTTTAGGTGATGTGTCAAAGGAAGTCGGACCGAAAGGTGCTGAGGACCCAACAACAAACTATGAGGTTTTCGAGGATTTTCTACACGGAAGTAACTTTACCAGCCTGGAAAAAATAAACCAGCTTGCATCAGCGGGCGGGGGCTCAGGTCAAGGATGGTTTTACGGTCAGGTGTATGAAGATGCCTGGGGCGTGATCGAAGCGCAACACGGAACCGGACCGAGTTCGCGACTTGATCTTGTTGGCAAAACAAACAACATGCATGCGGTCGCCGTTGGCATTGGCACAGCGTACGAATATCAAGTTCGCTTCAATTTCGCGAGCCTGTCAAATCCGACAAACCGCTATGTCACATTCGACGGTTTTTTCGACGGCGATACTGTTGATCCGGAATTCAACCGAGGAATTCTGTTTCGATATTCCGACGACACAAACGACGGCCGGTTTGAGGTCGTGGTAAGAGAAGCTCCTGGGGAAGAGACTTTGGTTGACACCGGCGTCGAACCGGAAGCCGATACGTGGTATCGACTAAAGGTGGTCGTCAATGCAAGCGGCAGTGAGGCGCTCTTTTTCATCAACGACGAACAAGTCGCGGTGGTTACAACCAATCTGGCGATCGGCCGGTTAAATCGCTATACCGCCGAATCCAATACTGATCGAATGTCGGGAAATATGCGATTTGTTTCCCGACGGTTTGACTATGTGAGGTTCAGAGCGATGCACCGTCGAACATCCCGGCTGTAGGACGGCGCTCAAAACTTAATTGCCATGTCGTTGTCACATATTCCAGCAACCGACCTGACATTACCGATCATGTCGAATCTACCGGGTGAAGGCAAGGAAAAGATTCTGATCGTCGACGATTCGCCGACGGTGCGCCTTTCCTTCACCCGACAGCTTTCGCAGCGATACGAATGTTCTCAAGCGGACTCGTTTATGGATGCGCTCGACCGTCTCCGAGAGAGGGACTTCGGGGTTGTAATCGCCGACATACACATGCCACGTATTTCGGGGGTTGAGCTGCTGCGGAAGGTCGTTGAAAATACCGGGAAACCTCAGTCATCATGGTCTGGGGAATCGATCGCCCTCAAGTAGTCCTTGATACGATGCGGGAAGGCACGTTCGATTGCATTTAAAAAACGTGGCATAGTTCTACACGAAATTAGGCTTTCATTCCAATTGACCGACAAAGCTCGTTTCTATTTCTAAAATATGACCGATTCGACAAAAACGGAAACAACGAATTTTTCGGCTGAAGAGTCGCGTCTAGAGCATCGCAGCGACGTCTTCAAGAAAGAGCTCGGCCTAACCGATCTCATCCTTACCCAGATCCTGTTCATTGTCGGTCTGCCGTAGGTCGGCGTCGCTGCGAAACAGGGCCCGTCGCATGTCGTGCTGTGGATCACGGCGGCCGTACTTTTCTACATACCGTCGGCTCTTGTCGTTATTTACCTGAACCGCGCGATGCCGCTCGAGGGCGGTCTGTATCAGTGGGCCAAGCTGGGGATCAACGACATCATTGGGTTCATGGTCGCTTGGAACCTGTGGCTATTTGCGATCTTGAACACATCCGAGATCGGAATTCAGCTGACCCAATATTTTGTCTACATCGCGGGGCCGGAAAGCGAGGCGACGCTGGCGAATCCGTGGTTCGTCGCGGGAGTCAATGTCGTCGTCATCGGCGCACTTGTTGTGATAACGATCGTCGGCCTCAGCGTCGGCAAATGGGTTCCCAAATTCGGCGGCGTGCTAATGCTCTTGACCTTCGCGACGATCTTGGTCCTGCCGATCATCAATTGGTTCAATGGGACAGTGCCGGAATACAAGCCGCTGACGTTCGAGATGCCGGTCCTGTCGCTGATGACTTTGAACCTTCTCGGCAAGATGGGCTTTGGAGCGCTGGGCGGATTTGAATACGTCGCCATTCACGCCGGTGAAGCCCGCGACCCGGGCCGCGCGATCGGAAGGTCGGTCGCGATCGCCGCGCCGATAATCGTCGTGCTGTTCATCCTGGGAACGAGCTCGGTGCTCAGATAATCCCGCAGGACCAGATCGATCTGATCGCACCCATACCTCAAATTCTCAGCGTCGGTTTCGGTTCGCTCGGAAGCGCGTTCGCGATCGGAACGCTGACGATACTTGCGCTGTTGAGCATTCGTATCGCTCAGGCAAGCGTGATGTTCGGCGGCAACACTCGGCTGCCCATGGTCGCGGGTCGGGACAACCTTCTCCCGGCGTGGTTCACCAAGCTGCATGCAAAGTACCGAACTCCGGTGAACTCGATCTTGTTTGTCGGTGCCGTCACTCTGTTCATGGGGATTGTCGGATTGATCGGCGTGGGCAAACAGGAAGCGTTTCAGATTCTGTGGAATGCGTCAGGAGTTTTTTATGCACTGACATACCTTGTGATGTTCGCGATCCCGTTGATCGGGCTTCAAACCATCAAGCCACGCCCACCGATATGGCTTCGCGTCGCGGCACTTTCCGGTTTCTTGATGACACTTCTTTTTGTGATCCTGTCGCTTGTCCCGATCATCCAGGTCGAAAATCGTCTCAGCTTCGCTCTAAAGATCGGCGGCTTGATCGTGATCACAAATCTCGTCGGCTTCGCCGTTTATGTTTCCGCGAAACGGCGCACGACACGGTAACCCTGCCTAGCGATTTGTCGACGTGAGCGACGCACGGCCTTTGGCAACGGAAATAAAAGGGTCTGTCCGCCTGTGTCTTACTAATCTCATATTTGAAATTTGAAATAACGGCGGGAATGAAAAACGCCGGACGTGTCCGGCGTTCAATCCAAAATCCAAAATCCCAAATCCAAAATTGAAATGGTGGAGGCGGCGGGAATCGAACCCGCAT
>JBDTWZ010000127.1:0-9210 GCA_040006435.1 Acidobacteriota bacterium | reverse complement strand
TGTCTCCTGTCTCCTGTCTCCTGTCTCCTGTCTTCTTCAGACTCCCGGCATTGCCTTCTTCAGCGGCTTGAGCAGGATCGTAAGCACGACGGCCATTACAAGCGCCATCAGGCCCAGCACCAGGAAGAAGTTCGATTGATACCAGATGCTCCAGTAAATCCCGATCATTGTCAGCTTGTTGCCGATAGCGGTCGCGACAAACCATCCGCCCATCAGCAATCCTCGCATTCGGATCGGAGCCACTTTCGAAACTAGCGACAAGCCCATCGGCGACAACATCAACTCTCCCAGGGAGAGAATGCCGTACGCGAGTAAGAGCCAGAAGGCCGAGACCTGAAACAGGTACCCACGGCTCAAGATCGCATCTTTGTGAGCTTCAGCCTTGCCGCCCGTCGCTTTGTTCGCGAGATCGATAAGTTTCGCCTCGGCATTGAACTTCTTATCCTTGTACGCTTCCACCTTTGCCACAACGTCCGCGGGAACGCCGTCGGCTCTTAATTTCGCCGTGACGGCCGCGAGATAGGCGGCAAACGATTGGCTTCCGCCAAACTTCCCTTCGCCCAAGGCCTTGTCCTCAATTTCGACATCACCGACCTTTTTTGCATCCGCTTCCGACACACCATCGGATTTTAGATAAACAACGATAGTCGACAGCGCCGACGCGAACGATCCATCCGTACTGACCTTCCGGTCGTTTAGGATATACGAACCGTCCTTACCCTTCGCCCCGATAAGCGCATCGGCGACGTCGGCAGGCACGCCGTCGGACTTTAGTTGACCGGCGACCCGTTCGTTCACGCGGAACGACCCGCTGGCTACCTGTTCAGCGGTTGGCTGCTGGCCTTCGCCGGCGGTCGCGGCGAAATAAAGTACAAAAAATGATAAACCGGTCAGCGTCATACCAATCGCCATCTTAGTCGGCGTCGCCGGTTCCTTTCCGCGTCTGTCGAGAAACCCCCAAAACCAAACCAACGGGAATGTAAGGAGAATGATCCATGCCGGATTGATCGAGTTCGAGATCGTGCCCGTCACGTTCCAGGCCGTGTTGTCATCCGCCCAGTAGGTCAAGGTCGATCCGTTCTGGTGAAACACCATCCAGAAGACGATTACTATCAGAAAGATCACGATCAAAGCCATTACCCGCTTCCAGTCCGGGACGGAATCCATCAGTCTGTTTCGAGCCTGTGCACCCGCGGCGAACGTAGAACCGGGCGTGGTTGGCGGATGGCCGCCTTCTTCCTGATGGCTGATACCGTGCGGTGGTGCATCCACCGCGGTCGCCGCGGTGTCGGCGGCCTGATTCGCACGCGCATTCTGTCGGTCTGCCAGTGCGTTCGGGTCTTCAACAATATTCTTGAACCACCAGAGGATCGAAACCGAAATAACCATTCCAAATGCCGCAACTGCGAACGCGGCATGGAAACCCACCTTTTGACGAACGATCTCCATCACAACCGGAGCAAGGAACGCTCCGACATTGATGCCCATGTAAAAAATATTGTAAGCGCGGTCCTTGAGGTGGCTGCCTTCGGGGTAAAGGTTTCCGACCATCGTCGAGACATTCGGCTTAAAAAATCCGTTACCGATGACGAGGCAGGTAAGGGCGAGATAAACGGCCCAGAGCGCCGGGATCGACAGCAGGCCGTGACCGGCCATGAAGAAGAACCCGCCGATCATGACGGCTTTTCGATAGCCCAGGAACCGGTCCGCAAGCCAGCCTCCGATCAGCGGACTCGCGTAAACGAACGCCAGATAGTTCGCATACAGCCCGGTCGCCTGACCCGAGGTCCAGCCAAAACCTTCTTTCGGATCCTGGAGATAAAGCGTGAAAAGCGCAAGCATCGAGTAGAAGCTGAAACGCTCCCACATCTCTGTCGCAAATAAAGCATAAAGTCCGCGAGGGTGTCCCTGTGCATGTCCTGCAGCAGCGGCATTATCGAAAGTCCCGGCATTTGCACTCATTTAGTTTTTCACCTTTTACCGTTGGAATTTTGAAAAGAGTTAGGCAGAA
Source organism: Acidobacteriota bacterium (assembly GCA_040006435.1). Classification (GTDB taxonomy): domain Bacteria; phylum Acidobacteriota; class Blastocatellia; order Pyrinomonadales; family Pyrinomonadaceae; genus OLB17. Next base: position 7,199 of record JBDTWZ010000127.1, on the reverse strand, counting down.
TATAGCAGATAAAGCCATGTAACAAAAAGGAATATTCGCGGGTGTCGACCCGGCCAGTGCTGTTTCCAAACTTCAGGAACCAATTGATATGCTTTCCATTCTCGGCATTGTTGCCATAGTGATAATCACCATACAAGTTTACAAGACCGCCGTCGGCACGGAACGCAATGCGGCCGGTTGGGCGGCCATAACTGTGGTAATCGGCATCGCGCTACAGTTTGTGGTGCCCGTCATCATTGGCCTCCTGATCGGCGTCTACCTCGTAGTTACTGGAACGCCGGCGGAAGAGCTGCAAAACGGACTCTTTGGACTTATGTCGGTCATCGGCGTCGCGGCGATCATTCTCAGCATCGTGGGAATGTTCCTTGTTGCCAGGCATGTTTCGAAAGTAAAAGACGATACAACGCATGGACAGGCTCCGCCGCCGCCGCCCGTCTTTGGTAATAATCAATAGAAATGGAATTGTTTCAAAAGCTCGGCGCTGAGATCGAAGACCTGTGGCGCGAGCAGAACTACAACGAGGACGTTTTTCCGAATCTCGCGGCCGAGGCTCTCGGGCGCGCCGATCTTCCGTCGAAGCTATCCGCGTGGGAAGTCGTCGAGTGGACGCTGCGGCAGACGGAACTCCCGCCGCAAAAGGATCCCACAGCGAACTTCGGTGATCCGCCGATCACGATCTTTGTCGCGCCGCGATTCTACATCGATGTTTACTTTTGGCTCGACGGCACTACGCAGATCCATCAGCACAGCTTCTGCGGAGCGTTTCAGGTGCTGCTCGGTTCAAGTATTCACAGTTGGTACGAATTCGCGCGGACCGAAAGCGTAAACACGTTTGTCGAAACCGGCGAGATGAGCCTCAAGGTTTGCGAGCTGCTCAAGGTGGGCGATGTGCAGGAAATCCGCGCCGGGCGGCAATATATCCATTCGCTGTTTCATCTTGATCAGCCGTCTGCCACTATCGTCGTCCGTACCGAGAAAAGTCCTTTGTACCTGCCGCAGTTCTCATACCACAAACCCTACATAGCGACAGATCCGTTTTTCGATCATCAGACGACGACGAAAAAACTACAGAGTCTGGTTCCGCTTTTTCGAGTGGATCATCCGGATACCGATCGGCTCATTGCCGAGCTGCTCGAGACCGCGGATTTTCAAACAAGCTATGCCGTCCTGTCGATGGTCCACGGCCATCTGACGGGAGGCCACCTGGGACAATTATTCAGCCTTGAAGGGCCCGCTGCACGGTTCGCCGCGGCTCTCGATATTGTCATGCGCCGGCATGGCAAAAAAGCCGAAAGACTCATCGAGATCTTCGAGCACCGCGATCGCATAAACGATCTCGTCAGGCGACGCGGCTATGTGACGAACGCTGAACACCGATTCTTTTTTGCGCTGCTAATGAATGTGGATGGACGAGACAGGATCCTGTCGCTTGTAAAAGAGCGCTTTCCCGATGCCGATCCGATCGATAAGATCCTCGACTGGGCGTACGAACTCGCTCAAACCCGCGTCGTCGGCGTAAAGACACCGAATGCGCTCGGCATCGAAAACTTTGGCGATATCGATCTGTCGATCCTCGAGAACCTGCTGCGTGGAAAGTCTGAGGCCGAGGCGATCGCGGCGTTGAGTGCCGAGTACGGTACCGAGAAATTAGTTGAGGCGGATCCGGACGCAAAATTGGCCCGAATTCGAAACTCTGTTATCTTTCGGCCGCTTTTGTCGGAATGATTTGCCAGACAATGGTGGTTATTTTAGACTTACCATTCGTGCCCTTGTAGCTCAACGGTTAGAGCAGCGGACTCATAATCCGTTGGTTGTAGGTTCGAATCCTACCGAGGGCATACTTAAAATAGACAGGAGACAGGAGACAGGAGATTGAAGATTCTCTTGTCTCCTGTCTCTTGTCTAATTCTGGTAGCGCCTAGGGGAGTTGAACCCCTCTTTCGAGGTTGAGAACCTCGCGTCCTAACCGATAGACGAAGGCGCCGTTCTATCGCGAGTCGGCCAATAGTTTACCCATTTAACCCGGATTCGGCAACACCTGTCCGGCACCCCGCGCTACACATTAAACCGGAAATTGACGATGTCACCTTCCTGCATCACGTATTCCTTTCCCTCGAGCCGGACGAGTCCCTTTTCCTTTGCCGCATTCATCGAGCCCGACTTCATAAGGTCATCGTACGAAACTATCTCCGCTCGGATAAAGCCGCGTTCGATGTCGGTGTGAATCTCCCCAGCCGCCTGCGGAGCTTTGGTACCGGTCGGGATCGTCCACGCCCTCACTTCTTTCTCGCCGGCGGTAAGAAACGACATCAGGCCCAACATGTGATACGCGGCTTTGATGAGTTGATCGACGCCCGATGAAGTGACGCCGTGACCCGCAAGATATTCCGCGCGTTCCGATTCGTCGAGCGCGACAAGATCGGCCTCCAGTTTCGCGCAGATCACGACAACATCCGCCTTCTCAGCCTCTGCGTGTTTCTTTACAGCCTGCACGTGTGGGTTAGAGTCGGGATCGGCAAGCGTCGCTTCATCGACATTCGCCGCGTAGATCGTCGGCTTGGTAGAAATAAAAAACCAGCTCCGGACGATCGCGCGTTCGTCATCGGTCAGATCCACCGAGCGAGCCGGCCGGCCTTCTTCGAGGACCGGTTGAATCTTGTCGAGAATTTCGATCTCCCGCTTCGCATCCTTGTCACCGGATGACTTTGCCGCACGCGTCGCCTTGTCGCGACGTTTCTCAGCCGACGCAAGATCGGCGAGAGCAAGCTCGATCTGGATAGTCTCGATATCGCGCACCGGATTCACCGATCCTTCGACATGGATGATGTTCTCATCTTCGAAACACCGGACGACCTGGATCACCGCATGCGTTTCGCGAATATTTGCCAGGAATTGATTGCCGAGCCCTTCACCCTTCGACGCTCCGCGTACGAGGCCCGCAATATCGAGGAGCTCGACGGTCGCAGGCACGACCTTTTGAGCCTTGTTCATCTTTTCGAGGATCGGCAGACGCTCGTCCGGCACGGCTACTACGCCGACGTTAGGTTCGATCGTGGCGAAGGGATAATTGGCGGCAAGGGCCGCTTCCTGCGCGGACAGTGCGTTAAAGAGAGTAGATTTTCCGACGTTGGGCAGTCCGACGATTCCTGCTTGAAGCATAGTTATCTTGTACAGTCGCGGCTCTGATGCCGAGACGAAACAAGAATTGTAACGTTTCGTTTCCGTTTAGCGAAGCGCGCCGCGGCCGGGGCGGTGCGCGAAACTTGGGGTGTTCTTCTTGGCGTCCTTTGCGAGCTCAGCGTGAAATCCGGATCTTTCACGCAGATCTCGCGAAGATCGCAAAGCGGAGCGGTATCGAATCTTGAAGACCGCAACCGCAGGACTAAGTGAAGACGCGGCGAAAAAAAGGATCTGTTCTTTTCGGAATATTCGTGTGCAATCGCGGTTCCAGTTTGCCTGAAAAGCTAAAACCACCGAATTAGACGAACTAACACAAAATGTCGGGCGAAAACGCCGAACTGCTACTGCGGCAGGTATGAATTCGGCACTGGCTTGTCGCCGCCGACGCCGAATTGAAGAGCATAGAATCCGTTTTGGCTCTGCAGCAGATACCAGACGCCTGTCGACGGCCGGAACACGGCCGCATCGTCGCGCCCGTCGCCATCGAAATCGCCCGTCACGGGGATGTCGCCCGCGATACCAAATTGAAACTGGCTAAAACCGGAGGTGCTTTGCAACAAGTACCACGTGCCATCGCGAAGCACCGCGAAGTCGGTCTTTCCGTCACCGTCGTAATCACCCTCAGCCGGCCGATCGGTCGAAATGCCAAACGCGACCGCGGTGAATCCGTCATCGGAGCTTCGCAGCACATACCAAACACCGCTCGACGGGCGCCAGACGGCAATATCGGCCCTGCCGTCGCCGTCGTAATCGGCCTGGACCGGCTTGTCGCCGTCGAGACCGAACTGTCTGATCGTGTATGTGCCCAGGCTATCGCTGTTCCAGATGTACCAAACACCCGTCGACGGGCGGAACACGGCGAGGTCAGCCTTACCGTCTCCGTTGTAGTCGGCCGCTGCCGGAATGTCACCGGTCGCGCCAAATTGTCTCGCCGTATAGACTCCTGCTTTTGTCAGCGTGTGCCATGTCCCATTCGAAGGCCGAAAGACGGCCTGGTCGGTTCTTCCGTCGCCGTCATAATCGGCGGGCGTCGGAATATCGGTTCCCAGTCCGAACTGCGTAATGATGTAACCCGTACCATTGCTTTTCTGCACGTACCAAACGCCATTGTCGGGACGAAACACACTGATGTCAGTCTTGCGATCGCCATCAAAATCGGCCGTCCGATTCTTCGCGACGGCGATTCCGGCAACCGGCCCGTCGGCGATGTTTCCGTCAATGTTGAATATCACGCCGCCCCAGGTTTCGTTATGGGGCGACTGCCATTGCTTGATGCGCTGATGATTGTTCCAGACATTGGATGGGAAAGTCGGGAATGAAACGTATGTCCAAACGGATGGAACGTTGTCCCAGCGCGCCATCCAGATCGCATCCATGCGGCTCGCCGCCGGCATTGACGCCCAATCGGGATCGGCATTGAATGGCGACCCGTACACGCCTGAGATATATCCAAGCTCATGAATTCGCTCAGTCCAGCCCTTTAGAAAAGCCAAAGTCGCCGTGCGACACCCGGGCGTCGAAACGGTTTCGTCATAACGCTCCATGTCGTAGTAGAGAACGCTGCCGGTTGTCAGACCGATGTTGTTCGCGTCAGTAACGGCGATGTCCGCTTCGCCACGCCCCTGCTGCTCAGCGATGGCGACGTCGTAGCTGAATTTAGCCGTCGTCATCGAAGCCGTGCAGGGCGATTGATAACCGACGATCGTCGGAATAAACCCCCAGCCCTGGGCCGATACTGAGTTTATCCACGCCGGATTATTAGTGAATGGTTGCGACGGACACGCCCTGTTGCGTCCGCTCATGTAAAGGTTTGAATCGTAGTGCGGCGAGTTGTCCCACCAGATCTGCATTTGAGCGACGCTGCCGGCCTGGCACTTGTCGAAGCCGCGATTGAGGCTAATGCGCGTTGCTCCGCCCGGCGGGAGAGCGAACATCGGCGTAATTTCGGAACGGGCTTTTTCTTTTTCGATACGTGCGAGCTCGGCGATCCGCGGTGGCGTGATGTCCGCGTCGCCGGCGAGAATTCTGGTTTCCTGAACACATCCGGTCTTGAACCCGGCGCATGTTCCTTCAGTTATGATCGTCCAGTTACCTGAACGCTTTTCCACCGGCTCATCCGACGCCCGCAGATCAACCCGCTTTTCGGCGAATCTCCACGTATGTCCATCGTCGGGAGAGATGTATCGCACCACTCCTGAAAAGTTTGAGCTGGTCGTAATGCGAAATGAAACCTCTAGACGGCCGCCGGATTCGATCACAAGTTCGGCGCTAGTAGGATCGGCCTCGTGACTTTCGAAGTCCGCGAGCTCGAGATTCTCCCGCTCCCAACTGCCGCCGCCGTCCCGGGTCCGCAGTAATGTCACGCGGTAGCCTTTTAGATTGGACAAGATCGCGTAACCATTCAGATGGTCAGCGAATCGCACGGTGCCTATCGTTTCATACGTCGCGACGCCGATGCTCAGCTCGTCCCATGTCGCGCCCCCGTTGGCGGTACGAAAGATGGCGTCCGCGGTGTAGGCAATTCCCCAACGCCCGTCGAATTTTTGAATGTCTTTTATCTCAGCACTCAGCGCCGATCGCTGAATCGACGGTGGCCGTTGAAGAGTTATGATCACTTCCATTCGAGCGAACGGGCTATCTTGCGCGGCGATAGTGGTTGAGAGTAATAAACCGATGGCGAGGATGAGCGTCTTCTTTTTCATTATGTTGGTATTGGCAGAATTAATGGAAATTTAGAAAAGTATAGCGGTTCCCAATGTATTTATCCAGAAAAACTTCTGCCGCACTGCGGTTTTGACTGCCGCCCGTAATGGGTTAATTTAGTTTCAAGTTTCAGCCATCCGCGCCTATGTTAATTTCCCTTCTCTTGGTCACGACCATCGCCGCTGGTGGATTTGCCGTCACGTATCTCATCGACGACGACGCGCCCTTCATGTGGCGGCTTGCGGCAGGAAATGTTATCGGAGCTGCTGTATTCGGCACGGTCGGATTCGGTTTAGCGTTGGTATTCGGGTTTAACGGAGGTGTAGTCGCCGCGGCGACAGTATTAACCTTGGCCCCGTTGCTGTTGTTTTACCACAGTGGGCATCGCAAGAATTTCCAGCACGACTGGTCTCTTGCAAAAGGCAAACTCCAGGGGACAAACTCGCGAAAATTTTTGCGCTTTGCGTACTACGGATTTTTCTTTCTGCTCTTCTTTTTCTTCTTCGACCGCGCGATGCTCCAATCGGACGCGGGAATTTTTACGGGCGGATCGCAAAACCTGGGCGATCTCCCGTTTCATCTCGGTGCGATCTTAGGCTTTACGGACGGGAATAATTTTCCGCCTGAGAATCCCTCTTTTGCGGCGGCGCGGTTTTCATATCCGTTCATCGCCGACTTTCTTGCGGCGTGCTTCGTAAAACTCGGCGCCGGCGTGCGCGACGCGATGTTCGTACAGCACGTTTCGTGGTCCTTTGCGCTCCTCGTAATCTTTGAACGCTTTGTCTTGAAACTGACGAACGACCGTCTCGCTTCACGGATCGCCCCGGCGTTATTGTTCTTTGGCGGCGGTCTCGGGTTCTTGTGGTTCTTCAGCGACTATTGGTCGCAGACAAAAAGCTTCTTCGAATTTCTTGCACACTTGCCGAAAGACTATACGATCGGCGAACAGTTTCGGTGGGGAAACTCGATGGTGGTGCTCTTTATCACGCAGCGAAGTTTGCTGCTGGGCATGCCGCTTACGCTGATCGTTCTTGGATATTTGTGGAAAGAATTTGCGTCGGGCCCGAAACCCGCCACAGAGGACACAGGGAAACACAGAGAAATTTTAACCGCGAATTCTACGCGCTAACAGGATTTTTTTATCGTAATAACTCTGTTCGTCTTGTTAAAGTCTTCTCTGAGTCCTCTGTGGCAAAAATTAAAATGAAGGCTTTACGATTTGAAAATAATCAATTAAAACTTGCCGAAATTGCTGAACCCGTTTTAGAAAACGAAGCCGTCGTGCGCGTTTTAAAATCGGGAATCTGCAACACGGA
>JBDTWZ010000126.1:0-9336 GCA_040006435.1 Acidobacteriota bacterium | reverse complement strand
ATATCGCCCTTGCTTACGCGCGGGCTTGTGCATTTTTATTCATCATGAAATTTAGCGATCGAATGATCGTGTCACGCAGTTGGCGGCGGTCGACGACCATGTCGACCATTCCGTGCTCGAGCAAGAATTCGCTTCGCTGAAATCCCTTTGGGAGCTTTTGACGGATCGTCTGTTCGATCACACGCGGCCCTGCAAACCCGATCAGCGCTTTCGGCTCGGCCATGATCACATCGCCGAGCATCGCAAAACTCGCCGTAACGCCACCGGTTGTCGGATCGGTGAGTACGGAGATAAACGGCAGGCGGGCCGCGTGGAACATCGAAAGAGCGGCCGATATCTTCGCCATCTGCATCAGGCTCAGTGTTCCCTCCTGCATGCGGGCACCACCCGATGCCGAAAAGATGACAACCGCGCCACGGTTTTCCATGGCACGTTCGATCAGCAGTGTGATCTTTTCCCCGACCGCGGAGCCCATCGATCCGCCGATGAACGACATATCCATAGCACCGGCGTATACGAGATGCCCGCCGACCTTACCCGTGCCGGAGACGATCGCTTCGGGCAGGCCGGAACTCTCCTTAGCCTGAACAAGTCGATCTTTGTACGGCTTGGTGTCGAAAAATTCGAGCGGGTCGCCCGAGGTTATGTCCTCGTCGAGCCGTTCGTACTGACCGTCATCGAATAAAGATTCGAGTCTTTCGCGAGCGGCGAACCGAAAATGGTAATCGCAATGCGAACAGACTTGAAACGATTCGATCAACTCGCGTTTGTAGAGCGAGTTGTCGCATTCGGGACATTTCACAAAAATGCCCTCGGTCTTTACCTTGCGTTCTTCGTCAAGATCCTGATCTTCTATCTTCGGCTTGTCTCGTCGAAACCACGACATAATTAGATTGGGGATTAAGCTCTAAAGGTTAGCACACGCTTTTTCGCAAGGAAAAGCGAGGCCATTAATGAAAGTGGGTCATTTTGAAAATTCGATGCGGTTTTTGTTTGAGCGTAGCCACGTACTTCAGCACGTGGGAAGGAACCAGCGGAGAAAATCGGCAGGACGTTTCAACGGCCTTCCAGTGGAAAGCCCGTTAAAACGGGCTCGGGATCGATCGCTACCCAGTCCGACCGCGGTAAACGGTGTGGCTCCTCCGAGCCGTTCAAGTTGGGCACGGTAAAGCGATTCAGACTGACCGTGTGTCCCCTATCGACAGAAAGCCCGAAAAACTATTGGCGCTAAAAACTCTCTGTGATACATTCTTCAAAAAACTGACCTTACTCAACTATTTATGAAAACCGTCCTTATCCTCGCCCTCACACTCACCGCCTTTTCATCACACGCTTTCTCGGCCGTTCGCACATGGGACGGCGGCGGGGCCGACACGAACTGGCAAACGGCTGCTAACTGGGCTGGCGACGTTGCTCCAGTGGCGAATGATGAGCTTGTTTTTCCCGCCGCCGCGGCACAATTTACCGCAAACAATAACTTCCCGCTCTTCACGACCTTCAGCTCGATAACGATCGAGGGTGGCACGTATACCCTTAGCGGGAACTTCATGCGGCTCGTGAACGGCCTGACGGCGACCGCAGGCACTCAAACAATCAACATCGGTATCACTCTGACGGCACCGCAGACTATCTCCGCAACCGGGGCGGCCGCGACGGTTACAATCCTGAGTATTTCAGTGGGATCGTTTGCGCTGACGCTGGACGGAGCGGGGACGGTGGGGATAGGTTTGATCTCCGGCTCAGGTTCGATAACGAAGAATGGCTCTGGTATCGGTGCGCTTATCACCTCGTTGGGATTCTCAGGCCCGATCACCGTCAACAACGGAATCTTCGTCATCGACGCCAACATACCGAACAGCGCCGTCACAGTAAACAGCACGTCGGGCGGCGGGACGCTTGGACTGAGCGGCGTCGGCGGTACGGGCACCGTCGGAGCGGTAAACGTGATACAGGGAGGAATAAGTGCGGGAACCTTAACCTCACCGACCGGGATCTTCAATATTTCAAATGGGCTCACGCTGACGGCAAACGGCGTCTACCTTTGCAAGATCGGCGGCACGTCCCCCGGCGCGACTGGACACGATCAACTGAATGTCACGGGTGCTGTGAACCTCGGCGGCTCCCGACTTGCTCCGCTGCCCTGGAACGCGTTCCGCCCCGCCGTCGGCGATTCATTTACGATCTTAAGGAACGACGGAACGGACCCCATCGTTGGGACATTTCTCGATGCTCCAGAAGGTTCGGTGTTCGCGGGTCCTCTGAACACGGCTTTTCGAATTAGCTATCTGGGCGGCGACGGGAATGACGTAGTTCTGACCAGGGTCGCACGAGCAATGTTCGACTTTGAGGGTGATGGACGCAGTGACGTTTCAACGTTCAGGCCGGCGGACGGGAGTTGGAATATTGTCCCAAGCTCGGGCGGCCCTAATACTACAACTCACTGGGGACTTGCCTCCGACATTATCGCTCCCGCGGACTTCGATGGCGACAATCGGACCGACCTTTCTGTTTTCCGCCCTTCGAGTGGTGTTTGGTACATTCTCAATTCGTCTACCTCGACGGTGACGATCACGCAGTTTGGCTCTCCAAACGATATTCCTCGGCCCAATGATTTCGATGGCGACGGCCGAGCCGACATCGCCGTGTTCCGGCCGTCCGACGGAACGTGGTACGAACTGCGCAGCCTTGGAAACCAATTCTTCGCGCAGCAGTTCGGCCTCAACGGAGATCTGCCGCAGATCGTAGACTTCGACGGTGATGGCATCGGCGATCTTTCGGTTTTCCGTCCGTCCGACGGCACGTGGCATTTCTTTCAGAGCGGGAGCAGCACCTATGTCGCGTTTCCGTTCGGGATATCGACGGACAAACCCGTACCGGCCGACTATGACGGGGATGGCAAGACGGACGCGGCAATTTTTAGAGGATCTGCGGATCCGAACGAGCCCGACTTTTTCATCCTGCTGACAGGCAACCAGTCGTTCCAGGGTGCGTCCTGGGGAACCGTCGGTGATGTACCCGTGGTGGCCGATTATGATGGCGATGGGAAAGCGGATATCGCCGTCTTCAGGCCGTCGACGAATGTTTGGTACCTGCTCAGGACGAGCTCGGGCTTTACATCGGTCCCGTTCGGCCAGACGGGTGACAAGCCGATCGAGTCAGCCTACGTTCCCTAGTCTAGCCGGAAATCCAGGTGAGTCGAACTATGAGCGGGGGCAAGCCAGGGGCAAACCACTCTTCCAAACCTGCTAATGTCTCAGCACCTCGAACGGACTTTGAAATGTGAGGCACTAGCACGTCCGGAAGGGGCCCCGCCCACGCTTTTTGAACCGAACTCAGGCGTTAATCTACCGCAAAACTTCCAGCATTTGACCGTGAATAGCTCCGTTGCTTGCGACGATCGGCGGATGATAGATGCTGAAGTTCGAGCCGTCGTAATAGCTCACAAGTCCGCCGGCTTCCTCGATCAGCAGCTTCCCGGCGGCAACGTCCCACGGCTCCAAACCTTCTTCCCAAAAACCGTCAAAACGTCCGCACGCAACGTACGCCATGTCTATCGCGGCCGATCCGTCACGACGCACACCGCGCGAGCTGAGAAGAAAGTCCGTCAGATGGCGAGCAAAATTCTGGCGCTGTTTGAAATCGTAAGGAAAGCCGGTAACGATAAGCGAGTCACCAAGCTTGTCAGCTGCGGAGACCCGGATCGGTTTGCCGTTAAGCGTGGCTCCGTGCCCCCGTTCGGCCGCAAAAAGTTCGTCACGTGTCGGATCGAATGTCACGCCGATGACAATCTCACCTTCATGTTCGAGCGCGAGCGTCACGCAAAAGCATGGATAGCCGTGCGCGTAGTTCGTCGTTCCATCCAGCGGATCGATGATCCATTTCCAGTTCGTGTCACCGCCGATTACAACCGCTTCGCCCGATTCTTCGGCAAGGATCGAGTGTTTCGGGTAGTGCGATTTGATCCGCTCGATGATGTGGTGTTCGGACGCAAGGTCGGCTTCGGTCACGAGATTGATGTCGCCTTTTTTCGTGACGGTCGTGATCCGGCCAAATTTTTCGAGGAGAATTTGTCCGGCCTGACGTGCGGTTTCAATAGCGAAATTAAGCATTGGCCAATTTTAGCCACAGAGCACACAGAGAATACAAAGGCCGCTAAAAGAATTCTCTGTGTGCTCTGTGGCAATCTTATTTCAGGATGGGGAGGATCTCCGTCTGATGTGGGGCGGTAATTATCGCATCACTCTCCGAAACGTACACATCGATCTCCGACCGCACACCGAACTTACCTTCGAGATAAATGCCGGGTTCGATAGAGAATGCCGTCCGCGGAATCAGCCGACGCGAATCGCGCGTTTCAAGATTGTCGATATTCGCGCCATTACCGTGGCCTTCTTCGCCGATCGAGTGCCCGGTGCGGTGGAGGAACTGATCGGCGTAACCCGCTTTCCGGATCACACCCCGCGAAACGTCGTCGACATCGGCTCCGCGAATCGGCTTGCCCGATTGGAATGACGTTTTCACAAAATTGAACGCCGCCTGCTGCGCCGCATAGACAATGTTCCAGATCTTCACATACTCCCCGGGAACCGATTCGCCGACGTATCCCATCCACGTCAGATCGACCGCCGGAGCCATCGGCTTATTGAGTTTGGTGACGGAGTCGATCAAGACGAGGTCGCCGCGCTTGATCGGGGAGTTACGTTCCTTGGTCGGAAAATAATGCGGAGAAGCGGCGTTAGCGTTTACCGCGACGATCATCGGCGACGGCTGCATTCCCTCTTCCGAGAATCGCTTCATCATGAACTGCTGAATGTCGATCTCGGTCGTCGGTTCGTTCGCGATCGTCCGACGTTTGATCTCGCCGAATGCCTCTAGAATTATCTTCTGCAACTTCACACACGCCTCTTTGTGCATCGCGAGTTGATCGTCTGTCCAGACGGCTTCGAACTGCTGTACCAGATCGGCGCTCGACACGATCGTCACGCCGAGGCTGCGGATCATCTCGATCGTCCCGGCGTCAACGCGCGAGATATACGGAATGTCGTTGTTCGGCGAATACTGCATCGCGATACGCTTGCCGGGGCCGATCGCGGCTTTAACCTGCGATTTCAGCAGCGACCATTCGCGATAAATGAGCTTCTTTCCGGGGAGCACATCGATCTGTCCCGGCTCGATGGCGTGAACGACCTTCACCGGATCGCCCGTCGCGGGAATGTAGTAGAACCAGCGGCGCGATCCGCCCAGCCGCTCAGTTTTTAAGATCCGAGGCGTCAGGATATCGCTGCCGCGAAAATCGTAGAAGAGCCATCCGTCGAGTTTCTCTTTTTGTAGTGCCGACTGAATTTCAGCGATGCGAGTGGACTGGACGGTTTGGGCGACGACGTCGAGGGCAAACGTAAAAAGGACGATCAGAGCAAGCGTTAGAACTTTCATAGGATTGACTCGGACTGGCGCGCACGGATCCTGCCTGCATGTGGGCGAAGCCCGAAAAAACTCCCGGCGACCGCGATCGTTTGATGGCGCTTCGCATCGTTGCAGGCAGGGATGCCTGCGCTCCAGTCACTTTAAATAAATATCAACGTAATCTGTTACCGGGTCGCACGGATTGTCCATCTGATGTAAGCGCCAATAACGCCGTTTGCCAGTGATCTTAAAAGTGAACTCGCCGTCACGCTCACACGGTTTGCCGCCGTTGATGTGGCTGACCTGTGTGATGATCTTGCCCTTGAAGGAAAATTCCTTGGCGTCGACAGACGTGATCACGCCATCTACGCTGACAAAATCCGAATTCTTGCCTAGGCCTTTTTGCTCACCTTTTAGCGTGTACACGCCACGGCGATTCGTGACGGTCGCGGTTCCGAAATAGTCCCAGCTTACCCATTGAAGCGAAAGTTTGTGACGGCCGAGAAGCGTCCGCGCCGCGGCGGAATCGTTTACGTCCGTTCGCTGTTGCGCGAGCGCGAACAAACCAAGGAAAAGGACAGCGACGGCCGCGGTTAATATTCTTTTCATTCTCGTATTAAAAACCCGCCCGCTACCGGAATGCCCCGGTCGCTACCGCTCCCGGTACTGACAGGACGCGCGGACCCACCTAACCCGTCGCCGGAGATCCGCTCATTGTGGCTCCCGTTTCTGACCAGTACTGAAACGATTTGCGGCAAGCTCCAAGAACTCCTGCACCTGTGCATCCCAATACTTCCAATTATGCCCACCGGGAAGCTGACGAAATTCATGCGGGACTTTTTTCTCAAGGAGCAGATCGACAAACGCGCGGTTGTTTTGAAACAAGAAATCTTCGGTGCCACAGTCGATATACAGGAAAGGTAATGCCTTGATCTTTTCCGATGAAATTCGCTGAACAATATCAAACAGATCATTAGCCTTCCGGACCTCCCGGTCCGGCGGCCCGAAGGTCGCATCAATCGATTTACCGATCGCGCCCGGCATGTTTTTTTCGGTTCGCGCTGCCGCGTCCAGAGGTCCGCTGAACGATCCGGCGACGACGAACATATCTGGATATTTCAAACCGAACTTGATCGCACCGTAGCCGCCCATCGAAAGACCCGCGATCGCACGATTCCCGCGGTCGGCGATCGTCCTAAACTTCTTGTCGATCTCTGGAATCAGTTCCTTGATGACATAGCTTTCGTACTTGTCGTTGGGTTTTGATGAGCTGTCGGTGTACCAACTGTCGTCGCCTTCAGGAGTAATGACGATACATTGGCAAAACGCCGCGGTTTCGGCAATCTTCGTTTTCAGGGTCCAATTATCGAAATGTCCGGATAGTCCATGGAGAAGATATACTGTCGAGTATTTTCGGCTATCCTGAGGATCATAGTGATCCGGCAAGAGAGCTATGTAAGGCATCTCCCGACCCATCAGCTTGCTGTTCAGTCGATGCGATTCCTGTTTGGTGGTGAAGCTGTATGCGCCTTTCCGAAGTGTCTGCCCGTCGTAGACAGTAAACTGTGCCAACGAGCACGAGCCCGCCAGCAGCAATATAAACAAGAGGTGCGAAAGGCGTCTCATCGATTTAATCAAACAACTTGCTGAACCAGCCGCCTTGCTTGTCCTTGTCGATGACCTGTGCAAGTTCGCCGGCGTCGAACCAAACGCCGTGACACTTGTTGCAGACATCGACTTTTATGTGCTGATAATCGGCTTCGAGCAGCTTCCCGTCGCAGCGCGGGCAGTCCATTTCCGTACTCTGCGCGTTCTCGATGGCCAAATGGCCCCTCAGCTTCTCGATCAGCTCTTGCTCTTTGCGGCGAAAATACTCGTTCTCGAGCGCTCGTCCACGATCTCCCAAATCAGTCGGCATAAAAAATAAAAGATCCTCCCTTGTTATTCTTCGATAACAAGCAAAATAGCAAACAAAGGGAAAAAGTCGTAGTTGGTCAGCTCGGATTCGTGATCCACGGCTCTATTCGTGCTTCTTGATTTTTTTCGTGTTTCTTCGTGTGATTTAGTGGTTACGGTCCTAAGAAGGAACCATGAACCCACACTAAGTAACACGAAAGATCACGAACAGGCAGTTGAGACTTTAAACTGACCCACTACCGAAAAAGTTTAAAAGTGAAACGGTGAAAGTGTGTCCGAGCCGTTTTCACCTTTTCCCCTTTTTCCCTTTTCACTTTTTCACATTCTAAGCTCCGGTCTTATGAATAGATCGCATCCGGTTGCGAGCCTTTTTCGATCGGCGAATTGTGTTCCGGCGTTTGAGGCTGCTTTCCGCCCATTCTGAAACCTGCCTGAGCGGATGCCATTCAAAGCTTTCCAGCGGCAACACTTCGCTCGACGCGTCGCGGAGCTTGAGCGTGCTGAACGCGACAAAGAAAATGGCGAAATTGAAGACCAAACCGACCGTCATCACGAACCATCCAGGAGCCAAACCGACCGTCGCTCGTTTTTCGAACACATCCCAAAAAACGCGCCGGTCTTCGGCCGTGATCGTCGGAATAGGCGATGGGTGGATATAAATCTTCAGCGTCCACGAGACCGCAAGTAGAACAAAGATCCAGAGGTAGTTGGCTCGGAGACGACGGCCCAGAGCTTCCCAAACGCTGATCGTAAAATGCGGTGCGATCAGGTCGGCCGAAATGTGCTCGGCCCATTCCTTGTCGGGCGCGATCGTCCGGTGCGAGAGCATCGGCGCGAAATAACCCGTCTCAAGAACGCGAACGCGATTGGCCCAAACCTCGTAGTATCGATAACGGCGCGCCTCCATAAACAGGAAGATCGAGACCAGTATCGAATTGATCGGGATCGCAAAATGCGGGTTATCGGGTGAGCTGAATACGAACGAAAGTGTCGCGCCGCCGGTGATCACCGCCCAGTTCGTCGTTGCGTCGAGCCGGTTTCGCCAAACATTAGACCGCTGGATCTCGCCGCGATAAAAATGCACCATCGCCGTGTTAAACTCGGCAGGCGCGAGTTTTTGCGGAATGGTGAGCGGAGTCGTACTCGGTTTTTGATTACGCTTGTGGACTTCTTCGGCGAAAGCTCGAAAAGATTCGGGGACGTTTGTGGTGTGAATGTCATCTTCGGCCGCGCGGGCTACGGTCCGAACATTGTCTTTCATATTACGCTCGAGGTTTTTTGAGGAGCGAGGCGGCAGCGAGCCGTCACCCAACAAAATTCTACACTAATACGTATCTGTTGCAAAGAATTTGCGTAAGGACATCGCGGTGGTATCAGAACTTGACGACGATTGGATGCGAGAGGCTCTAAAGGCAGCACGTGGCGCGGTAGAGCTCGGCGAAGTTCCCATCGGGGCGTGCCTCATCGATGAAAGCAGATGCCTTGTTGCGACGGCATCGAACAGGACGATAACGGACAGCGATCCGACTGCTCACGCCGAGATCCTCGTCTTGCGCGAAGCTGCCCGTGCAATTTCAAACTATCGCCTGACGGGAATGACGCTCTATACGACTGTTGAGCCGTGCGTGATGTGCGCCGGAGCCCTTGTGAACGCGCGGATCAAACGTCTGGTTTTCGGCGCTCATGACGAGCGGTTCGGGGCCGTCGAAACGCGTTTCCGGCTTTGCGACAGCGATTCGCTTAATCATCGAATCGAGATCACATCGGGCGTGCTTGCCGAAGATTGCCGCTCACTGATGCAGGACTTTTTCAAAGCGAGGCGGTAACGGTTTTGAACTCCGCCTCAAGTCAGCGTCGTGCACTAACGCTGCCATCAGGGCGAAATCAAGAGAACCGCCGCGTAAAGGCCGGACTTGAAACGTCGCTTGATATTTTCCGACCCCAGCCCTTATTATTAACAATTCGCGGAGAGGTGCGAGAGTGGTTGAATCGGGCAGTCTCGAAAATTGCTGTACC
>JBDTWZ010000125.1:0-9336 GCA_040006435.1 Acidobacteriota bacterium | reverse complement strand
TGACGTCGTGACCGCACAACTATTCGCTGGCGGATTGGGCCCGGCCTTTCCCGACCTGTACACGAGCGGGCCTAAGAAGCCGATCACCAAATCTGTACCCGCGAGAATACTCAGCGGTGATCGTGCCGTCCTCTTTTGCATCAACTTCGGCCACATCAATTGCTTCGTGAAGCTCAGGATCAAACTTCGTGCCAATCGACGGAACGGTTTCAACTCCGACGCTCATAAGCGCTTGTTCAAAGGAACGGGCCGTCCCCTTTACGCCGTCTCGAAGATGGTCGAGCGAAGGATCTTGCTCACTCGCCGCGATCGCGAGGTTCAAATTATCAAGCACGGGCAAGAGCGTCGTTAAAAAATTAAACTGCCCTTGTTTTGAGCGATCTTCGAGCGTCTTCATTAAACGCGCACGCATCTCGGAGGTCTCGGTCTCAAGTTTCGTCTTGGCTTCTTCAAACTTCGCCTGCACGCCGACAAGTTTTGCTTCCGCAGCCTCACGCCGTTCCGTCTCCGCGTGCAGATTGGTTTCAAGCTCGATCTCGCGACGCGATTTCGCCGGAGGCTCGGCTCGTACCTCTTCTTTGATATCGTCGCGGATTCCATTCTCCGTTACCCGACGCTTATCGTTTACCGGGACGTTGACCGGCTCGTCATCGAAAAATTCTCCGTCAAAAGGATCGTTCTCAATCATCTTCTTTCTCTTAAACATTCCTTGTTAATAGTAAATCGTGAATCGTGAATAGGAAACCTCGACTCGCGACTACTGCGAACTAACCGCCGTTTGTTCGGCCGCAATGGGAGTAAACTTCATCTCTCCATTTTCTGCCGATATGCGTACCGTTTTGCCGCTCGCTACCTCACCCTTGAGCAGGCTAACAGCGAGCGGATTTTGGATAAGCGTCTGGATCGCCCGTTTCAGCGGCCGCGCGCCGTAAACGGGATCGTAGCCTTCGGTTACAAGCAGGTCCTTAGCCGTTTGATCGAGCTCGATCGTGATGCCTCGATCCTCGAGCGTCTTTCGCAGCTTCTCGAGCTGTACGTCGATGATCTCCGCGATCTGCTCCCGGCCAAGCTGCTTAAAGACCACAATATCGTCGACGCGATTCAAAAACTCCGGTTTGAAATGGTCGCGAAGAACCTGCAGAACGTTCGTCTTGATGTCTCGGTCAGCAAGTGGATTCTCGGTCGCCGCCTGTATCTCGCGCGACCCGAGGTTCGACGTCATGATCAACACGGTGTTCTTGAAGTCGACCACGCGTCCCTTCGAATCGGTCAGCCGCCCATCGTCCAGGATCTGAAGCAGAACGTTAAAAACATCAGGGTGCGCTTTCTCGATCTCGTCGAAGAGCACGACCGAATACGGCCTTCGACGAACAGCTTCGGTCAACTGGCCGCCTTCTTCGTATCCGATATATCCGGGAGGTGCGCCGATCATCCGGGCCACGGCATGCTTCTCCATGTACTCGGACATGTCGAGCCTTACCATTGCTCGCTCATCGTCAAAAAGAAACTCGGCCAATGCCCTTGCGGTCTCAGTCTTTCCGACGCCCGTAGGCCCAAGGAAAATGAAGGAACCAACCGGGCGGTTCGGATCCTGCAACCCGGCGCGTGCACGCCGCACGGCATTGGCTACCGCCTCAAGTCCCTCATCCTGTCCGATCACACGGCGTCGCAGATTATCTTCCATCGTGACGAGCTTTTGCATCTCGCCTTCGAGCATTTTCGACACAGGTACGCCGGTCCATTTCGCGACCACTTCGGCGACGTCTTCCTCGTCGACTTCTTCTTTCAAATAAACACCGTCTTTCTGCAGCTCTTCAAGGCGAGACCGCTCTGACTCCAACAACTTGTCAAGCTCAGGTATTCGCCCGTATTGCAGTTCGGCCGCTTTTGTCAGATCGCCCGCCTGCCGCGCCTGTTCGAGATGAAGCTTGGCTTCCTCAAGCTGCTCTTTGGCAGTGCGCATTTTTTCTATCTCGTCCTTCTCCGATTGCCACTTGGCTTTCATTGCGGACGATTTCTCATTGAGATCGGCAATGCGTTTTTCAATGTCGTCGAGTCGTTCCTTAGATTTGTCGTCCGTTTCTCGCGACAGCGCCTGGCGTTCGATCTCAAGCTGCAGGATCTCACGCTCAAGAACGTCGATTTCCTGCGGCAGACTGTCGATCTCGATACGAATGCGCGAAGCTGCTTCATCGATCAAGTCGATCGCTTTGTCGGGAAGAAAGCGATCGGTGATATATCTGTTCGAAAGCGTAGCCGCCGCGACGATCGCCGCATCCTTGATGCGAACACCGTGATGCACTTCGTATCGCTCCTTCAATCCGCGGAGGATCGCGATCGTGTCTTCGACGGTCGGTTCGCCAACATAAACCTGCTGAAATCGGCGCTCAAGAGCTTTATCCTTCTCGATGTACTTTTGATATTCATTCAGCGTCGTCGCACCGACCGCACGAAGTGTTCCGCGTGCGAGAGTCGGCTTCAGCATATTCGACGCGTCGATCGCGCCTTCCGAGGCTCCTGCACCGACGACCGTGTGAAGCTCGTCGATAAACAGGATGATTTGACCATCGGCCTTTTCGATCTCTTTCAGAACCGCCTTTAGACGATCCTCGAACTCGCCGCGATACTTAGCACCGGCGAGCATAGAACCGAGATCAAGTGACACCAGTTTTTTATTTTTCAACGTTTCAGGTACGTCGCCGGAGACGATGCGCTGCGCGAGCCCTTCGACGATCGCAGTTTTTCCGACACCGGGCTCACCGATCAAGACGGGGTTATTTTTTGTTCGCCGTGACAATATCTGGATCGTTCGACGGATCTCATCGTCACGTCCGATGACCGGATCTAGTTTTCCCTTGCGGGCAAGTTCCGTCAGGTCCTGGGCATATTTCTCAAGCGCCTGAAAATTTTCTTCTGCGTTCTGATCGGTTATGCGGCTGCCGCCTCGCATATCCGTAATTACCTTTTCGAGGTCGTCGCGTGCGACACCGTTCGAGCGGAGGATTCGTCCGGCGTCACCGTCCTTTTCGTCCGCGATCGCAAGCAGAAGATGCTCGGTCGAAACATATTCGTCCTGCATTTTCTCTGCTTCCTTCTGCGCTTCCTGAAAGATCGTGTTCGTCCGCGTGCTGAAATACTGCTGGCCTCCGGAAACCTTTGGAAACTTTGCGATGGACGCCTCGATCTCAGTTTCGATCGGGGCCGTATTTGCGCCGATCTTGCCGAGTATCGGGCGCATGACGCCCTCCTTTTGCTCAAGCATCACCGCCAGCAGGTGTTCAGGTTCGACTTGCTGGTTCTGATTTTTTTCAGCGATGCCTATCGCCCCCTGAACGGCTTCCTGCCCGCGAATGGTAAACCTGTCGAATCTCATAAACCCTCGAATCTAATAATTTCCTCTAAACTAGAAGCGAATAGCTACTTAGTCCTAGGCCATAATAAAATCTGAGTGAGCTTCTGTCAAATCCTGTAATCTGGAAGATCGGCCTAATTTGTCAGAGATTTAGGTGACATAAAGTAGTTTTGCGGGTATATTTAGCAAGCACTAAATTAAGTCTGACCTGGTGAACAAGCTCCCGGTTCGCTAAATTCCGTTCAGTTTGAGAGATGAAGATTCTGCGCGAAGTCCTCTGGCCGCTGATCGCCGTCATTGCTGCATTCATTGTCGGCGGTGTCATCGTTCTGCTTATCGGCGATAACCCGTTTGTCGCTTATTACCACATGATCGGCAATTCGTTCGGTTCGCTGAACGACATTGGCTACACACTCTTCATCGCGACTCCTCTGATATTCACCGGTTTGGCCGTTGCCGTCGCGTTCCGCTGCGGTCTTCTGAATATCGGAGCCGAAGGTCAGTTATATGTCGCGGCATTTGCAACTGCGTGGGTGGGTATAAAGTTTGGCGGCGTTGTTGGAAAGGCGGTTGTCGATGGCAATTTGGTAGACCAAGACTGGTCGTGGACGAATTTATCCGCGCCGTTATTGATTCCTCTTTGCATGCTTGCCGCAATAGTGGCTGGCGCATTGTGGGGAGCGATACCCGGATTTCTAAAGGCAAAGTTCGGTTCGCATGAAGTGATCAATACGATCATGCTGAACTTTATCGCCGTCGCGCTGGTCAGCTACTTTACGCAGTACTACTACAAGATCCCCGGCGACCCGATCATGCAGACCGCCGAGATCGGACCCGCCGCTCACATTCCGCGCATCAGCCAGTACATTCCCGGCATGCCCGATTTTGTACCGCTCAGCGTCGCATTTCTGCTCGCGCTCCTGATGTGCGTACTCGTTTACATTTTTCTTTGGAAAACGAAATGGGGATACGAGTTGCGCGCGGTAGGTGAAAATCCGTCGGCGGCTGAGTACGGCGGCATCTCGCCAAAGAAACAGATCATGATCGCGATGACGATATCCGGCGGGCTCGCCGGCATGGTCGCGATCGGCGAAGTGCTCGGATACAGGTATCGATACTACGACGGTTTTTCAGACGGCTGGGGATTTCTCGGCATCGCGGTCGCGCTTCTTGGCCGAAATCATCCGCTCGGAATTCTTATCGCCGCCATTTTCTTTGCAGTCCTGAAGCGTGGCGAAATTTTCGTCGATATTGAAACGCGGTTCGTTTCAAAAGATCTTGTTGAAGTGCTGCAGGCGATAATTATTATTTTCGTTGCCTCACTGCAGAGGTTTTCAAGGAAGTAAACCGGAGCAACAAACAAAAGTTTGTTGTACCAAAATATGACCGACGTTCTGACACCGACATTTTTACTTATCCTGTTGTTCTCGACGATCAGGACGGCAACGCCGCTGATATTCGCGGCGCTTGGCGGACTATTCTCGGAACGGGCCGGCGTGATTAATATCGCGCTCGAAGGGCTGATGTTGGCCGGGGCGTTCACCGCCGCGGTTGTGACCTACGAACTTCAGGATCCATACATCGGGTTCCTCAGCGGGTTAGCTGCCGGAGCCGCACTCGCTTTCGTTTACGCCGTAGCGGTCATCAAGTTCGAAGCCGATCAGGTCGTGACAGGATTTGCTATCAGCCTTTTGATGATCGGATTGCCGTCCGTGATAAGCGCTGCGATCTACGATTCGGCGGGCTCGACTGAGCAGATCGCGCAGGAATATTTGTTGCCGGATCTTTATAACCGATTGTCGGTCGCATCCATACTTGCGTTCGCGCTCGTTCCGGTTTGCTGGTATGTGATCTATAAAACGCCATTCGGTCTGCGGCTTCGCGCGGCGGGCGAGAATCCGGCGGCGGCCGATGCGGCGGGTGTCAACGTGATCAGGCTTCGATACTTTGCCGTCGTGCTCTCCGGCGTGTTGGCGGCAGCCGGCGGTGCGTATCTTTCTATCGGTCAAAGCTCTCTGTTTACAAAGGCGATGACGGCTGGACGCGGCTACATCGCTCTTGCGGCCTTGATACTCGCGAAGTGGAAGCCTGTACCGGTGTTGTTCGCCTGCCTGTTCTTTGGCTTTACTGAGGCTTTGTCGATCCAGATGCAGGGCGTCGTTAAGCTGCCCTCTGGCGAGGACATTCCCGTGCAGTTTATCCAGATGATCCCGTACGTACTGACAATAATCGTACTCGCGGGTTTCATCGGATTGTCGCGTGCTCCAAAGGCTTTGGGAATTCCATATAAGAAAGAAAATTAGTAATAGGTGATATAGGTCCTTAGGACGGTTGTGGTCAATTGAATCGTTCTTGTTTGAGCGTAGCCACGCCGTTAGAAGAGGCAAAAGCAAACTCAGTTAAGTCGAACTGATTTAGTACCCTTAGGACGTATGTCGTACCGGAACCTGGCCTTGTGCTAATCTGTCATTCCCGTTTTTATGAGTTACGAACAAGCGGCCGAAGCGGCTGGGTTCATTCAATCGAAGTACGCGAAGCCGATAAAGACCGTCGTCGTTCTTGGCAGCGGTCTGGGTGCGTTTGCGGACGAATTGACGGATCCGGCAAGCATCCCCTACGAACAGATCCCGCATTTTTCGCGTTCGACTGTCGAAGGCCACGCCGGGCAACTTGTTCTCGGGGAAATCGACGGCGTGCCGATCGCGGTACAGCAGGGTCGCTTCCATTTTTACGAAGGTTACGAAATGGACCAGGTCACCTTTCCGATGCGCGCTTTCGGCCGGATGGGAATCGAAAACGTGATACTGACGAATGCCGCCGGCAGCCTCAGCTCGGAAATGATACCGGGCAGCCTCATGCTGATCAGCGACCACTTGAACTGCATGGGTGTGAATCCGCTTCGGGGAGCGAACGACACGCGATTCGGACCGCGGTTTCCGGATATGACGGGGGTGTATGATCCGGTTCTTCAGGACGTAGTTGTCCGGACGGCGGATGAAATAACGAAGGAGAGATTTGAAAACGGCGAGGACGAGGTTCTGACGGACTTTCTTCATCGCGGAATCTATTGCGGACTCTCGGGACCGACCTACGAAACACCCGCCGAAGTAAGGATGTATCGTCTGCTCGGTGCGGACGCGGTCGGAATGTCCACGGTCCCCGAAGCCATCGTCGCCCGCCATCAGGGAATGCGCGTCGTTGGAATTTCTTGTATCACAAACTTTGCGGCGGGAATGACGGACGAGCAGATCGATCATGCGGAAGTGATGGAGACCGGAGCGAAAGTAGCCAAGGTTTTTAAGGAGCTGCTAAGGCGGGTGATCATTCGGATCAGTCACCCGTAAAGGACAAAAGGCTAGAACGATGATAATTGGTATATGCGGCGGTACAGGTTCGGGCAAGACGACGATCGCGAGGTCGATCGTCGAGGCGGTCGGGCGCGCAAATGTCGTACTCGTCGAGCAGGATTCGTATTACCGCAATCTTGCGGACATGCCACTCGACGAACGTCACCAGGCGAACTTTGATCATCCGGATTCTATCGACAGCGACATGCTCGTCAATCACCTGATGCGATTGAAACAGGGCCTGTCTGTCGAAATGCCGCTCTACGATTTTGTTACGCACACACGAAGCGAAGAGATCGAGGTCATAAACCCGAAACCGGTCGTCATCGTCGAAGGAATTTTGATATTTGCCGAACCACGCGTTTTGGATTTGCTCGATGTGCGTGTGTTCGTCGATACGCCCGATGACGTTCGTCTGATGCGTCGGCTGCGGCGGGACATCAATGAACGGGGCCGGACGTTCGAACGCACACTCGATCAATACGAGAGGACGATCCGTCCGATGCATTTTGAATTTGTCGAGCCCTCAAAGCGGCACGCCGACATCATAATTCCGGAAGGTTCGAACACAGGAGTTACGGTAGATTTCTTGTGCAGCATGGTGAGAGAGAAGCTGAGTACAGAGCTACATACGGTTACATAGCAAGCGACATTATAAAATTACTGAATTAATAATTACGAAATTAATGGCATTGAAGAAACGGCGCAGCTCGTGACAAGGTTAATGTGGTAATGATGTAATTATTAATTTTGTAATTGAGTTCTAGGATATAACGAAGTGGAAATAGCGAAAGGGATAATGAAACACGCTGATCAGGAATTGATCGATGCGGCGACGGCCGTTCGCGAGAATGCGTACGCGCCGTTCTCGAAGTTTCGCGTCGGAGCGGCGCTCGAGACGGATGACGGGGAAGTGATTTCCGGCTGTAACGTTGAATCGGCGAGCTACGGTCTGACAGTTTGCGCCGAGCGCGTTGCGATCTGGAAAGCGATCTCGCAGGGTCAACGAAAGATAAAGCACATCGCGGTCGTCGCCGACACCGAAGAGCTGACGCCGCCATGCGGTGTGTGCCGCCAGATCATATGGGAATTCGGCGGTGATATTCCTGTCATCCTTGCGAACCTGAAGGGAAAGACAGAGGTGCTTCAGATGAAGGATCTGCTGCCGCGGGCCTTTGATACCAAGTTTTTGAAATGAGTGCTGTCATGAGCTCGCGTATGCGAGCTGAAATGGAAGTTATGAAATTACGCCAGATCCTCCCAGCATTGATGATTTCGATCATCCTTTCGATATCCTCGTTTTCTCAAAAACGTGCATTCGACGTCGTCTCACCAGATCTACTCATTCTTGGCGGAACCGTCGTGACGATGGACAAGACGCATCGCGTGATCGAGAACGGGGCGGTCGCGATTCGCGGAGATAAGATCATCGCTGTCGGAACGCGAGCTGAAATTACGCGGCGTTATCGAGCGACTCGCACGATTGACGCGACCGGCAAAGCGGTCATCCCCGGTCTCATCAACACTCACACACACATTCCGATGTCGCTCTTCCGCGGAATATCGGACGATCTCGATCTCAACGACTGGCTGACGAAATATATTTTCCCGGCCGAGGCGAAGAATGTCGACGAAGCATTCGTTCGCGCCGGGACACGGTTGGGTTTAGCTGAAATGATCCGCGGCGGGACGACGACCTACTGCGACATGTATTACTTCGAAGATGCGATCGCGGACGAAACAAAAAAGGCCGGCGTGCGTGGCGTGCTCGGCGAAACGATCATCGATTTTCCGGTGGCCGACAATAAGACATTCGATCAGGCGATGGCATACAGCGAACGCTATGTTCGCAAATGGAAAAACGATCCGCTGATCGTCGCCGCACTCGCGCCGCATGCACCGTATACAGTTTCGACCGAGCATCTGTTGGCGATCAGAAAGCTTTCCGACAAACTCGACGCACCGATCGTCATACACGTCGCCGAGACAAAAAAAGAGCGCGACGACATACTTGCGCAAAAAGGTGCGACGCCGGTTAACTACTTGAACAGTATCGGATTTCTAAACGATCGCGTGATCGCCGCGCACGCCGTTTTTGTAACAGACGACGAAATAGACATTTTAATAAGTAAGGGCGTCGGCGCCGCACACAATCCGCAGTCGAACATGAAGCTCGCATCCGGAACTGCGCCGGTTCCGCAAATGCTCTCG
The DNA here is from genome assembly GCA_040006435.1 of Acidobacteriota bacterium. Classification (GTDB taxonomy): domain Bacteria; phylum Acidobacteriota; class Blastocatellia; order Pyrinomonadales; family Pyrinomonadaceae; genus OLB17. The sequence continues at coordinate 426 of JBDTWZ010000125.1, read as the reverse complement.
AAGGATCTTGCCGTTGGCCTTGGCACGGACGGGGCCGCATCGAACAACGACCTCAACATGTGGGAAGAGATGGATACGGCTGCGAAGCTGCATAAGCTTATTTCCGGCGATCCGAAAACTCTTACGGCGGAACAAGCGTTTGAGATGGCAACGATCCGCGGCGCACGGGCTCTCGACCTGGACACAATCACCGGATCCATCGAGGTTGGCAAGCGAGCCGACGTCGTCATTGTCGATCTCGACAGCCTTCACCAGACTCCGATGTACAACATTTTCTCTCATCTCGTTTACGCCACGAAAGCCTCCGATGTGCGGACCGTTGTCATCAACGGACGCATCGTGATGCTCAACCGCGCTTTGCTCACTCTGAACGAAAGTGCTATAAAAAGAGACGCAAACGCATACCGCATAAAAATCATCAATAGC
>JBDTWZ010000124.1:0-9360 GCA_040006435.1 Acidobacteriota bacterium | reverse complement strand
CACGGGAGCGCTGGTCGGCGTCCATCCGTTCGGCGGATTTAATATGAGCGGCACCGACTCGAAAGCAGGCGGCCGCGAGTATCTTTTGCAGTTCATGCAGGGGAAATTAGTTTCGCAGAAAACATAGCTTGTGCAGAACGTACCTTTTAATTTCAACATCCTGAAAGCGTCGTCGATGGTCATCGCGACGCTTTTCCTCGTTTCCTTAGCACCGGCGCAAAAAACGCCTTTAGCGTCACCTCCGATCATCTTCGCCGTGCTCAACGACGGAAAACTAGTCGAACCGATAGCCTCGGTTTCGGGAGGGAAGCTGGTAGAGCCGGATCTCGGATCGTCGGACGCCTCGCCGTCAAAAGTATTTGGCGAGCGTTACTACAAGCCGAGATCTTTGTACCCGATAGTTTTCGGAGGAGCTCTGGACGGAGCATTGACGATCACTCGTTCGAATCTCGGCAGCGAATGTGGCGGAGCGACCGCGGAAGTTGTTTCGAGGCCGATAAAGGCTAAGCTGGCGCGTTTCGTGATGGCGCTTGCAACCAACGTTAAGCTGTCCGCTCGCTCAACGGGATACCGGCGCAGGCCGACGCCCGAAGAACGAAGCGAAGTCGAGTCGCTGGTGCGAGAAGAGTTTAGGAAGAAAGGGGCAAAGGCCGTCGCGATGCGCGTCCTGCGATACCACAACCTCACGTCAATAGATGTGAACGGTGACGGGATACCGGAGTTTGTAGGATCTTATTGGATCGCACCGACTGCCAAACTGCGGATGCAGATTTTCTTTATCGCCGCTCAGAACGCCTCCGAAAAACTTGAGATGGTCTACAACGACTCCGAGGTGATCAAACCGGACGATGTAATGACCGGTGATTTGAAGGACCTTGACGACGGTCGTGGGAGCGAACTGCTGCTTGATGCATTGGACTACGACGACGACGGAGTGAAGGAGATATTCACGATCGGCCAGGGCTTCGAAGGGAACAATTATTATGTTTACAAATTGATCGACGGTAAGTGGACAAAGACTTTCGAAACGTATCGTTATTATTGTGCATATTGAGCCAACGGGGATCGAAGGATGAGAGGTAGGCAAGTTGGGCGCTTTGCCTTTTTTCTTCATGATGATTAGCTTGCTTTGACAATGAAAGTAGTTTTTATGGGAACCCCGCACGCGGCGGTTGCGAGTCTGGATCGGCTCATGCTCGATGGGCATGAGGTTGTCGGTGTTTATACACAACCGGACAAACCATCCGGGCGAGGTAATAAAATCGCCTTCTCGCCTGTAAAGCGTTTTGCCATTGATCACGAATTGTCAGTTCTCCAGCCGAGCAAGATCAAGACGTCCGAAGCGTTGGCGGAGTTCACAGCTCTCGGCGCGGAGGTTGCCGTGGTTGTCGCCTATGGCCGGATACTCCCGGAAACTTTCCTCAAGGCTTTCCCGATGGGCGCGATCAATCTTCACTTCTCGCTCTTGCCGAAGTATCGAGGTGCTGCTCCGGTTAATTGGGCGCTCGTTCACGGCGATCAGAGAACCGGCGTGACCACAATGCAAATGGACGCGGGGCTTGATACGGGAGCGATTCTCATGCAACAGGAAACCGTGATCGGAGACGATGAATATGCGATCGAATTGATGCAAAGGCTTTCGTCCTTGGGTGCTGAGGTACTTTCGGAGACGCTGACGAATTACAAATCGATAATTCCACGTAAGCAGGATGATGCCCCGGCGACGCCTGCGCCGATAATGAAAAAAGAAGACGGACTGATCGACTGGAATCTTAGTTCGCGGGACATCTCGAATCGAGTTCGCGGCTTCCAACCTTTTCCGACATCGTTTACGTTTCTTCACGGAAAGAAATTGACTATTTGGAGATCAAACGTCGCGGAACTGCCGCCTACCCTCGGGAGCCCCGGTGAGATCATTGAAGCTGTGAAAGATCGCTTCGTGGTCCTGTGCGGTGAGGACTCTGCTCTTGAAATAACAGAGCTGCAGCTTGAGGGAAAACGGCGAGTGAACGCAAGAGACTTCGTAAACGGTGTCCGACCGGGAGTCGGCGAGCTGCTTGGAAACTAATGGAACAGGCAAGAAACTTTCAGATCATTACTTTTTACGAATTCAGGACGTTCGAGTTTGAACGGCTCGCCGGACTCAAGGGGTCGCTGCGCGAAGCGATGCAGGCTAATTCGATAAGAGGCACCTTTATTCTCGCTGAGGAAGGCTTTAACGCCACGGTGTGCGGCGAGCCTCAAAACGTGAACTATTTTATTCGCTCGGCGGAGCAGATCCTCGAAACATCGTTACGTCCGAAAAGTTCTTTCCACGAAGAATGCCCGTTCCGGAAAATAGATGTCAAGGTAAAACCGGAGATCGTCACGCTCAGACGGACCGTCGATATTTCGAAGGGTGACGGCACGCATGTTGACCCAATGGGATGGAACGATATCATCTCCGATCCCTCGGTAGTTGTGATTGATGCGAGGAACGATTATGAGTTCAAAAATGGCACGTTCAAACGAGCCTTGAATCCCGGCACCGAGAAGTTCAGCGACCTGCCTTGGTTCGTCGCCGAGAATCTGGATCCCGAGGTCCATCAGAAAGTAGCGATGTTTTGCACCGGCGGGATCCGCTGTGAAAAATTTGCGCCGTATCTCAAGGGACTCGGATTCAGCGAAGTGTTCCAGCTCGACGGGGGCATTTTGAAATATATGGAAGAAGTTTCGCCGGACGACAGTCTGTTCGAGGGCGAGTGTTTTGTTTTCGACGATCGAAGAACGGTCGACGAAGATCTCAAAAGGGGTGTAGGGCCGGATTATTCACAAATCAGAAACGCAAAAGATTAAAGCAGCCCGGATGAAGATCTCGCCTGCACGACGGTCTGCATTCGAAATTCTAAACCGGATTGACATGGATCGGGCATTTTCGTCGATTCTGCTACCTAACTACGAAGCAGAACTGTCGCTGAATGACCGCGGGCTCTGCCACGAACTGGTCCTTGGAATCCTTCGCCGCCGCATTTATCTCGATAAGATCATCGAACACTTTTCTGGTTCGAAGAAATTGGACACGGCGGTGCGGAACTCGTTGCGACTGGGAGCGTATCAGATCATATCCCTAGACAAGATTCCGGTTTACTCCGCGATAAATGAAAGCGTGAACCTTGTTCAGACGGCGGGGAAGACCTCGGCTAAGGGATTTGTTAACGCGATTCTTCGGCGTATCAGCGAGAAAGTACCTGGGCTCGAATTCCTTGACGAGGTCGAACGCGTGTCGGTCGAAACATCTCACCCACGCTGGCTCGTCGAAGGCTGGATTGCGGAATTTGGCTTTTCCGAGGCCGAACAGATTGCAACGGCTAACAATCAAATCCCGCGAGTTTCGTTTCGAGCCGGAGCCGCGAACGATCAATCTCACTTTGATTATGAAAAGAGCGCAATAGTCGATGGCGGCTACCTTGCGTCATCCATCGACGATAAGCTTCGGCAAATGGCTGATGCTGGTGAGATCTATTTTCAGGACGAAGCCTCGCAGCTTGTCGCCAATGCAGTATCTTACGATCCGCACGCGATATTTCTTGATGTCTGTGCGGCTCCCGGCGGAAAGACTACACAGGTCGCAAAACAATACTTGGAAGATCCGGATGCGTGTATATTCGCGGGCGATCTCCATGAGTCGCGGGTCCGGCTGCTTCGGTCGACGTGCGAGCGACAGAAAGTGAGATTTGTAAACATCGTTCGGTACGACGCTGAACTGGCGATGCCATTTGCGAACGAAACATTCGATATTGTGCTGGTTGATGCTCCGTGTTCAGGAACTGGAACCATCCGCCATAGTCCCGAGCTTCGATATTTTCTCAAGCCGGGCGATTTTTCTGAATTGGCAAACAAACAACGCAAGATCCTGCGAAACGCATCAAATCTGGTGAAACGAGGCGGCCGGCTGATCTATTCGACATGCTCAATTCAGAGCGAAGAGAATGAAGACGTGTGTCACGGTTTTCTTGCGGAGACACCGGCATTCAGGTTACGACAGCCTGCTGTTCCTAAGAGATTCTTAACGACTGCGGGCTTTGCTCGAACTTTTCCGCATCGCGATGGTACTGACGGTTTTTTTGTCGCCGAGTTCGACCGAGCCGCATTATAGGCGTCAAAGTTCCGTGTTAAGTCAAAAAATGCTAGACTTTCGCTTTGGTTTTCTTCTCAAATGAGCATTCTTTCAAAAGGTTTTTCGGCGTTAGGTAAACTGGCGGCAGTCGGTGCACTTCTCGCTGCGTTCATGGGTGGAATGGCCGGTGTCGTTTACATGTCGCTGGTTGGTTCCGAGATCAAGGTTCCGGAAATTGTCGGTAAGGATTTTGTAGAAAGCGAAAAAGAACTTACCGCGCTCGGGCTCAAGATAAGAAAGCGTGCCGATAGGGTCAGTGATCAGCAGATGAATACTGTGCTGGAACAACTGCCGAAAGCCGGCGAGACGGTCAAGACTGGACAGTGGATCTCAGTCGTTGTGAGCAAGGCCGGTTTGACGAATGAGGAAACGCCTGCATCGCTAAAAAAGGACATCGAAACTGATGATTCGGAAACGATCGAAGACATGATCTCCGATAAGCCGAAAAAGAAGACCAATTCGAATACCAATAAGAAAAAGGCCGACACGACTCGCGATGTGATCGCGAATACGTCGACTTCAACGTCTACTTCTACTACGGCAGATGATACTAAGACGGTTCCCCCGCCGAAGTCCGACAGTGTCGATAAGAAGGCCGAGAAGGCGAAAGATCCTGGCACCGCACCAAAGCCGCAGAATTCTCCGGCGGAAAAGCCAAAGAATGAACCCCGCTAGCGGCCGGATCCCGGATGCAACGGAAAATGCCGTAACTGCAACAAACTGGAAGCGAAAATTTGTTAATGTTTGAAATAGCTCCGTCGATTCTCTCCGCAGATTTTACAAGACTGGCCGACGAGGTCGCTGCAGTTGAGGCGGGCGGCGCAACAGTGCTCCACGTGGACGTGATGGACGGCCACTTCGTGCCAAACATTACGATCGGGCTGCCCGTAGTCAAGTCGCTGCGAAAGGCGACGAAACTTACGATCGACGCTCACTTGATGATCGAGGATCCGGGCCGTTACGCGGTACAGTTTGTCGAAGCTGGTGCTGACATGGTTTCTGTTCACGTCGAGGCCGACGTGCACCTGCAGCGGACGCTGGTAGCGATCCGCGAGGCGGGAGCAAAGGCCGGCATCGCAATAAATCCGGCGACGCCCCTGTCCACGCTGGAAGAGGCGTTGCCATATGCGGATTTCGTGCTTCTGATGTCTGTGAATCCGGGTTTTGGGGGACAATCGTTCATTCCCACGTCGCTGGACAAGCTGCGTCGCCTGAAACAGATGATCGCAGAACGTGGCTTGGACACAAAGATCGAGATCGACGGTGGCATCGACGCCGGCAACATTTCCGAGATCGTAAAGTCCGGTGCCGAGATAATAGTCGCGGGGTCGGCCGTGTACGGCCGAGGAAACCCAACCAAGTCGGTAAGAGAATTGATCGACAGGGGCTCGGTTTCGGTATAGATAAATGTAGAGGAATTATGTTTTTAGATAAACGAGAGATTCTTGCTTCGTTATTGGTCATTGTCGTCGCGTTTGCGAGCGGCGTCGTTGCTCAAAAACCGGGCGATGGTTCGGCTTCGCAGAGGCTGGATGTTATGCGTCAAAAGCTTGAGACCATTCGTCGGTCGGCGACCAGTGCGGCGTCAGTGCTCAAGCAAGAAACCAAAGATGAGAAAACGGGTAAGGATGGAAAAGAGGATCTCGACACTCCTTATGCTCGTTTGCGCGGGATCGAGAAAGAAGCCTCGACGCTGCAGAGCGAAATTAACAGCCTCCGAGGTCGGCTAGATCGCTCGGAAAAGTACGAGGCGAGCGACATTGACCGCCTTGAAACCGATGTCGCGGATCTTCAGCGGCGCTCGGACGCCTTGCAGGGTGAAACAGCACAAGCCAGGGCGAATCCTGAATCGAACGTTGGTAAGCCTCGGGAAATCAAGAAGAAGAAAAAGTTTCTTGGAATATTCGGCGGCGGAGGAACCGATGAGTTCGACGAATTGATCGGAACGGTGACGCCCGGCCGTGACCGTGAGTTGTTCATTGTGGCAACGCGAGAAGTGCGGAAGAAGAATTTCGACGTAGGTCGGCTACTTTTCCAGACCATTATCACTACATATCCGGACTCGCCGTATCTTCCGATGTCAAAGCTTGCGGTTGCCGACTCTTTCTATCTTGACGGGTCGACTAGTTCGCTCATTCAGGCGATCGCCGCGTACCAGGACTGGTTAACATTTTTTCCGACTCATCCACTCGCTGAGCGCGTTATTCTTAAGATCGCCGAATCCGAGATGCGACAGGTCGGCCTGCCCGATCGCGATGCGACACGAGCGAAGAGGGCAGAAACCCGCCTTAAGGCGCTGCTGCAACAATTTCCTAATTCGATCTTAAGGCCGGAAGCCGAAAAGCGTCTCGTCGAGGTTCAGGACAATCTTGGACTCCACGGACTGTACGTAGCGAATTACTATTACACGCAGGCGGTTGACCAGAAGAAGGGAGGACTGAAGGGTGCCCAATCGCGATATCGCGAGATCGTGGAAAAATATCCGAACTTTAGTTTTGCGGACGAAGCACTCTATAAGCTGGCTGTAACCTACCTCGTCGAAGAAGAAACTGATCAGGCGGCGCGCTACTTCCAGCGTATCGTAAGGGATTTTCCAAACAGCGATTGGGTTGAGAAATCAAAAGAGCAGCTGGGCCTGATCGGGGCAACAGTTCCGGAAGTTAATCCTGAGCGGACGAAAGTGCTCCCGCCCGAGAGCGTCTCTTTCTTTCAGAATTTCAGAAATCAGCTTTTCGGAATGTATCCGATGACGATCGACAAGAACGGCGTGCTAATGACAAAGGATTTCGACAAAGAGAAATTTGAGTTGATCGATCAGATTATCGAGAACCAGGGCGACATTCTCACGAACCAGATTCCGCAGGCCCTGACAACCGTTATTTCACAACGGCAGCCTGTCACACAACAGTCTCCTCGGCAAACGCAGCCCGAAAAATAAGAATGGGGACGCGCTCGTTCGATTATTGTCAAAGCGGTTCTCACGCGACGAGCCGCTTTTCTTCGTTTAGCCGTCGCTCGGCATGGCATAACTTGCAATTTGAAAATCGAAATGACCTTGAAAAAAGTTTTATTTAGTGGATCGGTCTTGCTCTTACTTGGAGGCTCGGCTTTTTCCCAAACGGATCGGACTGTGCCGGCGCCTTCACCCGCACCGCCGCCGCGGGTATCCGATCAACTCTCCAAAGTGTTGGACAATTTGAGGTCAGACTCCGTCACGTCGCGTGAGGATAAGGAAAAAGCCTATGTAAAGCTGTTGGAGGGACAGCGATACGTGTGGAGTGGCGACCGACTTCGCTCCATGGCCGCGCGGCAGAATAGCGTCAGGCTTGCGAAGCAGGCCTTCCAGGAATCAGTCGAATTTGATCCGCGGCTTTCAGAAGGATATACCGCACTCGCCGAGCTTGCTGTCAACGGACAACCTCAGGACGCGGACGAGGCGATTCGACTTGCGCTCCTCGCGGTAAAGGTCAATTTGAACAACTTCGGTGCGCACCGAATCCTTGCTCGTCTCTATTCGTTTCAGAGCAAGATCTCCGGCGGTACGTTTCAGCCCGAGGACGCTAAGAAAGCGATCGCGGAATGGAAAGAGGTCGTGCGGCTTGACCCGCGGAACGCCGAGGGCTGGGCGTTGCTAAGCGAGCTTTACGATCGATCGGAGAAGACCGAAGACAGCATAGACGCTTTGAAAAAGTGGTTAGCGTCGGCCACACCGGTGGAGACTCGCTTTTATGAAATGTTGATGGGAGGGGCCAGTCTTGCGCCGGAAAACGCATCGCTAAAGTTAGGAGCGGCACTCCTGAAGGCGGGCCGAACACGAGAAGCTATCGAGGCAGTTAGCTTGGTTGTCGCAGATGATCCCGGCAACTCTTCGGCGGTCGATCTTCTCCGGGACGCCTTGGAGAGTGCAAATCCTGAAACTGCTGCTATCGCAGTCGGAGCGCTCAAGCAGGCCGTCTTCGCAAACCCGGAAAATATTTCGCTTATTGAGTTATTGGCGCAATTACAAGCGAAGTCCGGAAAGCTGGAAGAAGCCGCCAACCTCCTTCGAGAAACGTCCGCCAGATTGCTTCCGAATGACCGGGCCTCAGCATCGATTCTTTATGTCACGGTCGGCGATTTGATGGCACGGGCGGACAGACCGCAGGACGCCATAGTCGCGTACGAGGCGGCGTTGATCGCTCGCGGCCTCGAGAAGGCCGAGACGCTAGCCGACGACGAGCGAGAATTTGCTATGTACGTGTTCGGAAAAATAATCCAGACACTTAAGAACGCCAACCGTGTCACCGAAGCAAAAGATGCCGTGGAGCGTGCGCGTAAGCTGTTCGGGAGCGAGGACCTTTTTGCCGACAAAGAAATGATCTCTCTTCTTCGCGAGACGGGAAATCGGTCTGAGGCGCTGGCTGTGGTAAGAACTGTTAAGTCCCGAGTCCCGAATGATTACGGTCTTATCCGACTTGAAGCGACACTTCTTACCGAATCGGGAAAGGTTGACGACGCAGTTGCACTTATAAAAAAGATCATATACACCCCATCTTCCGCCCCTCCGGTTACGACATCCATCCCGGGACTTGGGGACTCTGTATCTGTTGTGATCCCGGCCTCGGACGCGTTCTCGAACTATCTGTTCATCTCGAACCTTTACAGCCATGCGAATCGAGGCAAAGAGGCGGCGGATGCGGCGAACCAGGCTTATGCCCTCGCCCGCGGATCAGAACGAAAACAGATCGCTCGGCTAACGCTCGCGACCGCTCAACAGATGTCCGGTGACTTCAAGGCCGCTGAAACGACGCTGCGGGACCTGCTGAAGGAGACACCCGGTAATCCGATTGCATTGAATAATCTGGGATATTTTCTGCTTGAGCGCGACGTGCGTTTGGAGGAGGCCTTTGGCTTGATCCAGCAAGCGGTCAAGATCGATCCAACGAATCCTTCGTACTTGGATAGCTTAGGCTGGGCGTATTTCCGCCTGGGTAACTTGGCTGAGGCTGAGATCAATCTGAAGGAAGCTCTTCGGATCGACTCGAGCTCCGGTACCATCCTCGAGCACCTTGGTGACGTCTACCACAAACAGGGTAGGGCTGAGCTTGCGAAGTCGGCATGGCGACGCGCCGAGAGATTGTTTTCAGAGGCGGCGGATGTTGCGCGTGTGAAGCGAAAGCTAAGTTTCGATAAGTGAATCAGTAAAATCAGATAAAAAAAACGGC
>JBDTWZ010000123.1:0-9372 GCA_040006435.1 Acidobacteriota bacterium | reverse complement strand
ACACGCTCGGGAATCTGTTTGCCGGCATCGCGCTGCAGGCGGACCAACCTTTTCAGGTCGGTGATGTGGTAACGATGGCGAATCAGCAAGGCGGTGTAATCGAAAGCGTGTCGTGGCGCGGCGTTAAGATTCGAACATTCCAGAACAAGGTTCTCGTAATGAGCAACACTGTCATGGGCAAAGAGATCATCGAGGTCGCTCCGCGCGATAACCTGAACGCCCGGGTTGTTCTCTTCAACACTCTCTACGTCAACTCGCCCGCAAAAACGATACAGGCAGTTCGCGACGCGTTACGGCAGGTAGAAAATATTTCGCAAAAGATAAGGCCAGTTATTCGAATTAGAAATCTGGGTGACAACGGTATCGATTGGGAGGTCAAATACTGGGCCGAAGACTATACACAATATCCGGATACCGATGCTCTGATCCGGCAGCGCGTGTGGTACGTTTTTAACCGCGAGAAGATCGACTTCGCCTTCCCGACTCGGACCGTCTACATGGCCGAGAAACGTGAAGAGGCCACGCTTGTCGAATACGTTAATACAGTCTCCGAAAAGTTGCGACAAGTCCCGCTGTTCGTCCCTCTGGCCGAGGAGGAACTCGAGAAGTTGGCGAAGGCCTCAACAACACGCGTTTATGCCCCGGGAGAAGCGATAGTTCGCCGCGGGCAAGAAGGTAATTCGATGTTTGTCGTTATACGCGGTGGAGTGAAGGTCCAAATCCCGGAAAACAATTATCAGAAGACGATCAACACGCTCCGTGCAAACGATTTTTTTGGCGAGATGAGCCTCCTCACCGGCCAACCTCGGACGGCTACCGTGATCGCCGAAGAAGAGACAGAAGTCCTCCAGATCAAAAAGACTGCGCTCAGGCCTTTGTTCGAAGCTAACCCAAACCTGATGAAGGCGATCTGCGACATCATCGAAGAGCGCCGAACGTTGCTTATTTCCAAGGACGGGCAGACATCAGAACAACTTGGCGAGGCGGACGGAGGTGTGTTGTCATCGATACGGAAGTTCTTTGGGTTCAGAAAAGTGGAGTGAGTTGAGACCTAGCTTATGCTGTCAGGTCGAAACCCAGCACTAAGTCGAAACTTTTATCACTGAACGTTTTTATCGTAAATGTCGTGAAGAACCTCGGAAATAGACTTGCGGTCGACGAACGGATCTACTCTGGCCTGCGTGGGTTCCGATCTTTGCGATCTCCATCCGTTTTGGCTCGAATCACGTTCCATCGTCGCCACGTCGTTAGCTGAATAAAAACCATCCGAGGCCGTCGCATTCTCCGGCTCGTATATAAATTCGTTGTTATCCGCCGATTCCAGGGCCCGCGGAGATTCGCCCCCGAGCGGCACTGCGACAAATCGTTGCCTGCTCTCCTCAAGTAACGTTCGGGCGCGAAGCCTTCTCGCACGTTCCAGGGCTCGAACAGCGGCCGATGTCAAAGGTGCATCGGTCGGGTCCCGCTCAATCTTTCGCAGAACTCGTACATAGCTCCGAAGCTCGGGCGACGGTGACGTAAATGCCGCCTCATCCGAAACTGAGTTTTCGACGACATGTGCGAGGTTGATTATTGCGGCTTTGTGATCTCCTATCTTGTTCTGAAGAGCACCCAACGAGAAATGCACAAGCGGAGGAACAGATTTCATTCGCTGAACTATATCCTCTCCACGGTTGATCGCTTCATTCAACTCAAAGCCATACCACCGGCGCTCATCGTCCCGCAGCATTTCGTTTGCGGTCAGGTAGAACTCAAAGATCTCCCTCGTCTCGCTGCGCGAGCCTGACGAGAACATTCGCAGCAGGAAATACGCAAATATACCAAAGAAGAAAATAACAAAGATCGGATACTGAGCGACGTACAGCATCGACGCAACGATGCCGAACGCCAGAATATACTGTCCCTTCTCTTGGAGTGGTGTCCGATTTCGTTTTTGAAGCTGGCCGTCGCTCACATTATTTTCTACTGCGGGTTCAGATAAAAACTATCATGCCGAATCCTTCGGCTTCGACGCCTTTTTCGACTTTGCTTTCGGATTCGCATGCGATGCTTTGGATTTATGTTCAGCGGGACGAGCCGCTTCCTTCTGCTTTTCCTCTTTCTTAAATCCAAACTCCGCCATTACATCCATCAGCTTGTCCGCCACCTTGAACGGAGAGTTGAAAATAAACGAAACCGTTTCGCCGAACGCTATCGTCTCAAGCTGAACGAGGTTCGCGATCTTTTTCTCCAGGGGCATTTCGGCGAACGTTTTTCTGTATTCTTCATTGCTGTCGCCGGCGGCAGCACTCTCTTTTTCAGAAGCGGGGTCTTTTACTTTTTCTTCGGTCATAATTCCAACCTCTCCGTGATTTTCGATCTTAACCTGGCACGCCAGGCGTTCGTTCTTCTTACGGCCCGCTTTCGCGAAATGTTCCGACTCGGCCTTTGTCACCTCGGAGAGAAGGTCGGATCCGGACGCAACGACCACCGAGCAAAAATGAGAGTCGACCTCGGGAACACACACGTCTTCGAAATGAATGCCAAAGCGTTTCGCGGCATCGATCAAATACGTTCCGACGGCGACTATCCCCTCGCGATTTTCACGTTCAAACCTGACCTGAACTTCCAACATCTTTCGTTTCTGCTTCCCTAATGCTCGACGCCGGTCCTGACTCTCACTTTCGGCTGTGCACCTGATGGGGTGCTGGACAGCTCGTTTTCCTGCTTTTGGCAGTCTTCACAAATTCCCCACAGCCGTAGACTGTGATGCGTCGGACGGAACCCAAATTTGTCCGCCATTTGATCCTGGAGGTCTTCGATCGCGGCCGAAAAGAACTCGATCACTTTCCCACATTCGGTACAGATCATGTGATCGTGGTGCTGATGATTGTAATGATGTTCGTAATAAGTCTTGTTGTCGCCGAACCGAACTTCTCGGGCGAGGCCGGCTTCGGTCAGCAGTTTTAATGTACGGTACACCGTTGTATGTCCCACCGAAGGGTCTTCTTTCTGCACGAGCCAGTAAAGGTCCTCGCTTGTCAGATGCTCTTCGGTCCGGAGAAAAATCTCCAGTATGAGATCACGCTGGCCCGTTCGGCGCAGGCCTGCCCTTTGAATATGTTCGACAAAGATCTCTTTTTCCTGTACAAACTCCGCTTTCTTCTTAGCCATACGCATCGGGTAACTAATTTTATCACCCGGATTTTCTTTTCGCTATTGAAATAAGTTCGCGCAGTTTTCGCCCGTCCGCCGTATTTCCTCCGTTCGACGCCGACAGATCAAGCGATTGCTCGCCCAGAAGAAGATATACATCGCGAACGCGCTCGGACATCTCTTCGTTAATCGCGGACAAATGTCGCTGGACCGCGTCGACATCCACACGCGCAAAACTTCCCGTGAGGGCCTCTTCGAGAGTTTGTGTCTGCAGGTTCTTGAGCGTGCTCGAAATTAGCGGAAGCAGGATCTCCTTTGCGCTTTTGCTTTCCACGCCGCACTTCGAGAGCATCTGAACTGATATATCGATGAGTGCGACCAGATGGCCGCAGGCCGTGACTGCCGCCGCATGATAGAGCGGCTTTTTTTTCGACTCTATCGAGAAGGGACGTCCGCCGAGCGATTCGACGATCGACCGCGCCGTCTTTAACGCCGTCTCATCCCCTTCAATGCAAAAAAATGCGTTTGCAAAAACCGTTGCACCGGAAACACCGTCACTCACCGAAACCAGCGGGTGCATGCTGCCAGTATAAAATCCATCCGACGCGAGATCGGCGAATACTTCTGAAGACAGTGAACCGCTAGTGTGCAAAACAACACAGCCCGTTCGTAATCGACCGCGGAGATGATCCGCTATGAGAGCGATCTGCGGATCGGCGGTTGTGATCAAAACGACGTCAGACTGAAATTCCGGCAGTGAGTTCGACCACTGAGCAAGCTTGACGCTCGGAGGCAGAAAAGCAGAAACGGCGATTGCCGTTGAGGGATCCCGATAGATCAGATACTCGATATCCAGCCCCTCATCCGCCAGTGCGATCGCGAGGGCTCCACCGACGCGGCCGATCCCGATTATAGATATGCTCGTCTGCATACCCATAAAATATAGTTGAAAATGAGAAAACTAGACAGTAAGGCCTTAACGCTGTCAGACGGAAACGATCTCATTCTGAAAATCGGCGGCCATTTCGGGCTCGAGGCCGGATGTACTCGTGTCGTAATTCTGCGAGGTACTGTCGCGTTCGAACGTGGTGTCCAGAACACACTGCAGCACATGCAATTGGATAAGTGAGAATCTCGGTATTTCATCGCCCTTTCTCAGTGAATCGATCAAGAAAGTTGCGGCGCTCGACGCTACTTTGTCTGACGATTCGCTTTCGACCTTTTCGAGGAGCGGGATTATTATCTTTTGTTCTTTGAACAACGCCTTACGGTAGTCTCGAAGTGCCTGTTGGATCGCCGCCACGAGAGTCTCCGGTAATGCTGACCACTTCCCTTCGCTGGCAACTCCGAACGAACATCTGCAAAACGGACGTTCCTGCAACGCCTCGCGAAGCGGGAAATTGCAATCGAGTTCCCCAAATTGGCGTTTAATGTCAAGAATCACAGCAGCCGGTCTTGGATCGAATAGTGAAATGCGAGCGAGGTTCTCGAATTCCCACCAATCGTCGCTCCTCAAGATCTCATCGTAACTGGCCTGTAACGAGTGCGACCGCATAATAGCATCATGCCTGAGCACAAAATGATCCGCGAAGTCACGCTGAAATTTGATCCACAGATATCCCAATTCGCGATTGCTGGCGTCGCTCGGGTTCCAATAACTGCCATCGACGAGTTGATAAAGCTGCTCCCGCATCTCTTCGATCTCTTCAACACTGGTCACTTCACAGCCAGAAAGATAAGAAAGAATCTGCGCACGGGCCGGCGTACCCTTGATAAAACTGTCAACGACGACGAGTTCGCTCCGGGCACGCTGAAATTGCTCTTCGGAATCGAAAAAGGTGTCCGCGATCCGATTGATACATTCCTCCAGAGCGATCGATCCGTCGAGGGCAGTCTTGATCGTGTCGGCAGTCGCGCCGAGGGTTTTTGAGCAACGCGAAGCAAGGTTCCAGATCCGAGCGTTCAACACATCGTCCGGCAACTCGTTAAATCTCTTGAGAACTCGCGACTTAAGCCATTCGACGTGCCAAGCTTCTAGTGCCGCCTTGAACGCCGACCGACCCGCTTCGTCATCAAGCGACTTAATCTTGTCGTCGCCGGTCACAAGAACGGCCCAGCGAGCAAGCTTTTTTCCGGAAAATGCCAGTCCGACCGGTTTCGCGATTCCGACGATGTCATCCCAAATGATCTTGAGGTCGAGCGACCGCTGATTGATACGGTCCCCTTTTGAAGTCACGAAATCGATCTGTCGTTGCGCGACAAGTGTCGTCAGTAATAGGTGCTGAGCTTCGAGGACGAAACCTCTCGGCTCCTGCCGGAAATCGTCGTTGACCTCTTTTAACGAAAGCGTGCCGCCAGGTTTCAAATCCGAGACTCTCGCCAGCACGGCGGCCGCGGCCGGAACCGCGGCGAGGGCTTCGTCGGATTGCGGAGCAAGGACATCATCCTGCTCGGACACCAGGCCCATCGGCAACGAAAAGCTTCGAGCCAGTTCCTGCACCTCAGGAAGATTTTGCCGCGAGGAATTATAAAGATCTGCGACAAGAGCGCCGACATCGGCCATTCCGAGTCTGCGCGGGAAGGCGGGGTGCTCGGGATAACGCGTCACGAATAACGGTTCGAGCATTACGGAAAAGAGGTCGGCCAACGTCTGTGCGGATCTCGCTTCGTCCGAAAAGTTGTAGTCAAACCCATCGATCGTTAGTTTTCCATCTTCGAGGAAAACTCGGCTCGCGATCTTTCCGACCCGCACCGCATGAGAGTGAAGTGATGCTCTGACTTGTTCGCTAAATTGTTCTCTCAGTCCCGCCTGCGAGTTCAAAGCAAAATACTTGAGAATAGTTTCTGTCTCTTCCTTACGAAGCTCGTCGGGCTTCCACACGACGCGGCTCACGCCGGCGTGTGGAGCGAATGGCTCGCCTTTCTCGTCTTTCAGGTCGATAACGACTTCCCAGTCCATCTGAAGATCTGGGGTCGCGGCATGCTGTTCTAAATTTTCGCTATCATTTTCAACCCAGAAGATGCGCCCTCGCCGGCGACCGCCCCGCCATTCGAGATGGCTATCCATCCAGTCCTGTCGAACCTCGTCAGTGCCGCTCCACAACGTGCAGTCGGTGAATCGCTCCTGAACCAGACGGCGCAAAACTTTTGGGACCACACTCGCAGGAATGCCGCCGATCGCATCCGAGAGAGTCTGATTCAGGCTGTCCTTGCTGCTGACCTTGAATCCGTACCTGGCTTCGCGGCCGTCTTCGGCAATAATTTGAATATCTTCGGGCAACTCCTCGGCAAAATTTTGAATGAGGTCCTCGACGATCGTCAATGCTCGCTCAGGTTTGTCCGCGTCGAAGATCAGCATCGCTGCGCTGATCTCTCCGGCCGTGGTTCCCTGTCCATCAAGCGACAGAATGAGCAACGCTTTTAGAATCAGCTTGGCTTGGAGGCGCCGAAGGACAGGGATTTTACCGACGATCTCGGCATTCAGGTGGTCGTACGCCTTGAAGGCTTCTTCCAGATCCGGGATCGTCCGAAGTGATTTCTCAACGTTATCGAATACCTCGTCCAGGCCGATCAATGAGTTCGCAGGGCGACCTAAAATCCGCTCCGCGGCCGTAGACGCGAATCCCAGCAGGGCGAAATCGTGGACGTATAATCGGACGAATGGCGCGACCTCGAGGATCGCAGGATGGAGCGGATAAAGCAGGCCAAAACGCGGTTCGCTCCAGCGAAAGGTCGGCAGGACTTCCCGAAAGTAACTGTAGACGTCACTCAGATCGGACTGAGCCTGCGGATGCTTGGGGAAAATATAAGTGTTGACGACCTTGTAAAGGTGTTCCTGATCAAGGTAGTCGATCGAAAAACTCCGCGAAATTCCCGAATTAGAGCCGTCAGCACCCGCGATATCGTCATCGAGCGCCACACCGAGAAAAATGTTCAGGGCCTTTGCCGCTTCGGCTATCTCGCTTAGGAACGGACCGTCGTCACGCGAAACCCGTGTTCCGCGGTCAAACGCGGTGTCGATCAAGAGGACAAGCGGAAGCTCTCCGGCTTTTTCCGACGCCGCCCGAAGGATGTCCGGTACCGAATCGCCGAACTGCGAACAGTCCATACCCAGACTTTGATCGATCGCTTCGCTGAACTCGTCGAATAGGTTTTCGTGCAATCCGCGACGTACGAGAGTCACCGGATAATGCCTGCGGGTGAGGCGATGCGCTCCGGCCGCGACATGCGGATCGAGCACGCGGGATCGGAGCTCGGGATGCGAGACCAGTGCCCCAAGTGTCGCCAGAAAGTGGCTTTTCCCAACGCCTCGATAGCCGGCAAGCGCGAACGCGGCCCCTCCGCCAGGCTGAACCGAAGTGACCTTGTCGAGCCATTTGGCCATCAGGTCAGAGGTGCCGTCAGTGAAGTAGTAACCGGCGACCGTCTCAGCCGGATCAGATGAAAAATCCCGCAAGCTCTTATGGGCGCGGACTTCTACAATATCTTTTACTTTTGATTCGATACGTGTCATTAGACGTTGGAAGTGGTGATGATTGAACCCCGGAATGATGGAAGAATATCGAGCTAAGGATGCGCAATTCGCTAGCCGACGTGCTATTTTACCAGTTCTCCGTTGGAAAAATAAAGGTTTTTATCAGGACGGAAGTTCGCCGAGTTGCAAGGTCTTCAGAGTTTGTACGGTCAAAGAGTTTGGACGATCGCAGAGGGACTGCCAATTTACAGAGTTGGACGGATTCGCCATTTGAGAGATCTTTGAAACTTCAAGCAGCTCAGCAGACTCCGAAAACCCCGAAAACTCTGAAACTTTTCGGGTCCAATCGCAACTTTACCCCTAATTTACGCATCATAAGGACGTTGATTTTGAAAGCGATCAGGGTTTAAGATCTACCTCATCCGATTAGAGAAGTCCCGGAGGCAATATATGCGTAGAGAATCGGTTAGAAAATTTGGCGCGTTTTCACTCGCCGCGACCGTTTGGTTTAGTGCTATCTCGTTCTTCCCGATGGCCGCCAGGGCTCAAGCGTCCGAAGACGCGAAAGACGATAAAAAGGCAAAAGCGGTTAAGAAGGTCGAAAAGGGTAAGCAGCAAAACGAAGAGGCGGTCTCAAAGTCTCTGTCGGCTAAGGAAGATCCGGCGCAGATCGGGAAACGTAAAATCAACAGCGGATCCGACAAACTGTTCGGCTGGCTCGGCGGCTCGCAGGAAAAAGAGGTTGCCCTCGGACGCCAGCTCGCCATCGAAGTTGAGCAGCAGGCCAAATTACTCGAGGATCCGATCATTACGGAATACGTAAATCGCGTTGGTCAAAACGTGGTCCTTCATTCGGACGCGAAACTACCCTTCACAATCAAGGTGATCGACAGCGACGAAGTGAATGCATTCGCGCTGCCGGGAGGCTTCTTTTTCGTGAATAAAGGCCTCATCCTTGCGGCTGACAATGAAGCCGAGTTAGCCGGCGTTATGGCTCACGAGATCGCCCACGTGACAGCGCGGCATGCGATGGAAAATCAAGGAAAGATGCAGGCGATCCAGTACGGACTGCTCGGTACGATCCTTTTTGGCGGCGGTATCGCGAGCGCTATCGCACAGAACGCTGGCGGCTTTGCCCAGCTTCTCAGCTTCTTGCAATTTAGCCGCGGAGCCGAGAGCGAGGCGGATGTGCTTGGGGTTCAATACCTTTACGCATCCGGCTATGATCCAACGGCGATGTCGACGATGTTCGAAAAACTTAACGCGAGGAACAAGAAGAAACCTGGAACACTATCTAAGATCTTCGCCACGCATCCGCAGTCGGTCGTCCGCCGCGATGCCAGCCTTGCTTTAGTCGCACGTTTTCCCGAGAAAGAAGAATACATCATTAGCACTTCGGAATTTCAGCGTGTAAAAGCTCATCTGCTGAAGATCACGAACGCCAGGGCAGGTGTTACAAGCGACCTTGATGAGGATGGAAACCAAAAGCCGACGCTCAAACGACGCCAGCCGGAATCCAGTGATCCGGCAAATCCGGACAAAGGCAGCTCGAGCTCGGACGGCCCACCTCAACTCAAAAAGCGGGGCGAAGAGCCGGCACCAACGGCAACCCCGAAACCTTAGGACCAAAAACAAACGGCCTTTCGGGGCCGTTTTTGCCACAAAGGCCGATCTTCCAAAACCCCATGAAATCCTGGGTTTTCCGGTGCGGCCTTTTTGAGTCTGTGGCGAGTTTGTGGCAAGAACGCTGTCTGCCGTCGGCA
>JBDTWZ010000122.1:0-9385 GCA_040006435.1 Acidobacteriota bacterium | reverse complement strand
ATGCCGCGGGGAATCGTCGGCAGCGAGCGTGGTGGAATTTTGACCGAACAGCTTCGTGACGACCCGTACACGGTCCTGCTGTTGGACGAAGTCGAGAAGGCTTCGCCGTACCTGATGAATCTTTTCCTACAGGCTTTTGACGAAGGCTGGATGACGGACGGGCGCGGCAAAAAAGTTTATCTTTCGGATGCGATCGTCATCATGACCTCGAACCTTGGTTCGGAGAATTTCAAGCGGTACGAAAAGCCGCTCGGTTTCGGGCAGAAGACGCTCGGCGACGTCAAACAGATCCGAGCCGAAGCAATGAAAGCGGCGGAAACACGTTTCACGCCGGAGTTTCGAAATCGCATCGACGAGATCATTGTCTTTTCGCCGCTTACGATGGACGAGGTCCGCGAGATCGCACGCCTGTATCTGGCTAAGCTCAAGCGGAATATGGAACGCCAGGGTAAGGTCGTCGAGATCACGGAAGCGGCGGTCAATCTGCTTACTGAAAAAGGATTTAGCCCGGCGTATGGAGCGCGGTTCTTGAAACGGCATATCGACCAGAAGGTAAAATTGCCGATCACAAATCTCTGGAAGGGTGGTGTGAGATTCATGGTCGATGTGAACGAGGGTGAGGTTGCCGTTACACCCAATGACGCGTTCAGCTTGAACTAAGCTTCAGTACCGATTTCTGCTTTTTGAAGACCCTGGAAGAAATTACCAGGGTCTTTTCTGTTTGGAGGAACAACATGAAGACAAGTGCGATCCGATTTATTGTTCTGTCTGCGGGTTGGGAGACCGAACAAAGGGCGTAGCGTTGCATGAATTGCCCCGGCCTTCAGGCCGGGGTCAGTAGAATCCCCGCGATCGGCTTTAGCCGAAGTATCGAATGTTCGGCTAAAGCCGAGATGTTTTTCAACATGTCCCCAGTCTAAAGACCAGGGCAATTGATAAGAATCCATGCAACAGACAAGACCACTAACAAACCTGATGTAAAGGTTCCGGCATCAAAGACTCCGGTGATAACATTGCGCCGGATCCCTTCAATATGAAACCTAAGAATTTTCGAGCTTTGATCGGCCTATTCGTGTACTTTCTCCTGTCGTCTGCTGTGTCAGCCCAGGATGGCGTCACTGCTAAGCAACCACCGAACACGAGCCAGCAGGCTGAAACGGTCATACAAAAAGCTGTCAAACATCTCGGCGGCGAAAAGTATCTGAATGTGAAGACGCAGATCGGCCGCGGCAAATACAGCATCATTAGGGGCGGTGCCGTTATCTCGTTTCAAACTTTCACCGATGTAATTGTCTATCCGGACAAGGAACGAACCGACTTCAAAGGCAGCGGCTTGCGGACGGTGCAGACTAATGTCACTGACACGGGTTGGGTCTTTGACGGCGAACAGCAGCTTGTAAAGGTACAGGACGAAAAACAGATCGAGAACTTCAAACGCGGGATCCGAACGAGTCTTGATTACCTTCTTCGGGGCCATTGGCGCGGAGAAGGCAAGCTGAGCTACGTCGGAAAACGTCCCGCGACACTTGGGAAACGCAACGAGGTAATAAAGCTGATCTACAACGACGGGCTGGAGGTCGAATTCGAATTTACGGCCGACGACGGGCTTCCGCAAAAAGGAAGTTACAAGCGCCTCAATGCGGACAACGAAGAAATAAAAGAAGAAGACCGCTACGCACAGTTTGTTGAGGTCGATGGGATCAAGGCTCCATTCATTATCGATCGTTTTACCGGCGGAACCCAGACCTCGCGCATCAACTACCAGACAGTTGAATTCAACAAGCCAATTTCCGAGTCTATCTTCGCAAAACCCGCGAGTGCAAAGGAAGCGAAGAAAGATTTGAAACTTTAACGCGCTGCCAAGACTTACGGCACAAAAGCATTAGGCAGAGGCGTGTCACATCTGCTACAGCCTCCATTTCCAGCGATGGCGACATCTAGCTTCTTTCGCTCAAATAATGTTTGGCGCGAAAAAATAGCAGGACCGTCGCCGGCCCCGCCATTTCAGGTTAATCTCACGAAAGTCTACACAAATGCGAAATCGAATTGCGCCTGATGGACAGTCGCGTCGGATGACAGATCGACGTTTCCAAGATACGCCTCGATCTCTTCCAATACCGAACGCTCAGAGCTACGCAACGCCTTCGCGACATCCGGATGGATCCGCAAAGTTGTCTGCCGCACGTCATCGAGATGCTTCGAAAGACGGCGAGCTTCCGAGAGAATCTCGTAACAGGTCGTCGTCGGTGATTTTACCCAGCCCGCACCTTCGCAATAGTCGCACGGCGCGCACATCGTACGCTCGAGCGATTGCTTGACGCGCTTTCGGGTCATGATGATCAAACCGAAGTCGTTGAACGACAGCACCTTTGTCGGCGACTTGTCGCTTTGTAGAGCTTCCTGGAGTGCCTGCGAAACCTTGTGACGGTTACGACGATCCTCCATATCGATCAGGTCGAGTACGATGATGCCGCCGAGGTCGCGAAGCCTGATCTGCCGGGCGATCTCATCAACCGCTTCCATGTTCGTCTTGGTGATCGTATCCTCTAGCCGCGCATTTCCCTTTCCGACGAACTTACCGGTGTTGACGTCGATCGCAACCAGTGCTTCGGTCTGATTGATGACAAGATAGCCGCCCGATTTCAGCCACACTCGCGGCTTGAGCGCCTTGTCGATCTCTTCCTGCACGCCGTATGCATCCAGGATCGGTTCCTCGCGAGTGTAAAATTTCACGCGCTTGACCATTCGCGGCTGCATGCGGTTTATAAACTCGACCGTTCGCAGATATTCCTCTTCGCTGTCGACACGGATCGCCGTGAATTCGTCCGAAAGGTGATCGCGAAGCAGCCGCTGGACGAGGTCGAGATCCTGATGGACCATCGCCGGCGACTTTACCGTCTCGCTCGTCTTTCTAATGTCTTGCCAAGTGCGTACCAGATACTTGGCATCCTGTCGCAGGTCTTCTTCGGAAATTCCCACACCCGCGGTCCGGACAATAAATCCGCCGGTCGGCACATCCTCGTCCTGTTTGATTCTCTGAATCAGGGTTCGGAGACGTCCGCGTTCACTCGCCGACTCGATCTTTCGCGAAACACCGAGATGCTCGATCGTCGGCATGTAAACCAGGAAGCGGCCCGGAAGCGCGATGTGCGATGTGATTCGAGCGCCTTTCCGGGCGATCGGCTCTTTCGCGATTTGAACGATGATTTCCTGGCCTTCGCGAAGCAGCTCAGAAATGGTCGGTTGGGGTCCGCGTTCGCGTCCGTCGCGACGGCCCTGTCCATTACGGGGGCCGCGATCGCGATCCCGAGTGTCTCGGCGTTCACCACCGCGTCCGCCCCGCGGAGCCGGTTTCGATTCCTTTTTCTCAGTTTTCTCAGCCGGCTCAGATTTAGGCTCAGATTTAGGCTCAGCGACTTCCACCGGATCCGCATCGACGGCTTCGGCGGTCACTACTTCGACGTCGCCGCCGTCACCATCACCCTCGAGTCCCGGCTCCTCGCCGTTGATCGGCTCACCGGCGTCATCAGTCGCTCCTCCGCGACGGCCCCGTCCACCGCGACGG
The DNA here is from genome assembly GCA_040006435.1 of Acidobacteriota bacterium. Classification (GTDB taxonomy): domain Bacteria; phylum Acidobacteriota; class Blastocatellia; order Pyrinomonadales; family Pyrinomonadaceae; genus OLB17. The sequence goes on along the minus strand of JBDTWZ010000122.1, from coordinate 5,820 downwards.
CGTCCGCGTCCACCGCGTCGAACCGCCATCTCGGCGATCTCGGCCGGCTCTTTCACGCTTGCCTCGCCGTCCTCAAGTGCGTCCGATGCTTTTTTCGGACTGCGGCGCGTCGTCTTTGGTTTCGTGGTTTTCGCTTTCGCTGGTTTCTTTTTCGTTTCGGCTACAGGTTTAGTCTCTTCAGGTTCATCATCTGACTTTTTCTTCTTCGAAGTCTTCGAAAATTTCCCGTGTGAGGATTTCGCCGGGCCTTTTCTTTTCTTCTTCGAGGCATCGTCCGACATGTCGTCCTCGTCGTCCTCGTCCGCAATTCGTTCAAACCCGGTCGGCGTATCCGTGACCGAGCCGAGCAATGATCCGACTGCGGTTTCGGAGGTACTCTCCATGTCGAACTCGACAGCCCGCACCTGATCGACGATACGCTCTTGGACATACGCGTCCTTGAACATCTCACCCGTATCTTCGTCATCGATGATCCGCTCAAAACCTGAATCTTCGATCTCGAAGGTCGGTGCGTATGACTCAGAAGCATAGGCCTCTTGCGGCGGTACATCCGCCTTCTCGTCGCGTGTCGAACGGCCTCGCCCACGACCGCGGCCGCCGCGCTTACCTCGCCCACCCCCTTCTTCTGCCGCTGCTGCTTCGGCCTCAGGTGAACGCGGCGTTTCGGAAAGCGGCTCGGCGATCTCCTGAACCGCTTCCATCTGCTTTTCACGCTCGATCCGAGCTCGGTCGATCTTATCGTTTGCCTCGCGCTTAGCTTCCTCAGGGGTCTTCTTCGACTTCTCCATAACGATGCGCTCGATCTCTTCTTCCTCATCAAAGAAATCAGAGACGTATAGGAACGCATCACGTTCGAGCCCGATAGCGACGAATGCCGACTGCATGCCGGGGAGCACACGCTGCACACGGCCCTTATAAATATTTCCGGCAATTCCGGAGTTTTCCTCGCCGCGCTCGATGTAAAATTCCGTCACGCGGCCGTTGTCCAGAATTGCAATTTTCTTTTCGCGTCCATTGACGCTGATGATCATCTCTTTAGACATAAATGAGATTTGTATTCCTCAAAATTTAAATGTAGATATGCTTGGAAGGCCGGCGGCGATCTTCAGAGAAAGTTCACATTAGGTGGATTTTGAACAGACCTAAGCCTCTGTCGCCATCGACAGAGCGGATTTTGCGTAAACTTTTAGTTTGTTGTCCGGGACCCGGAAGTTAACTTCGGACCCGAAGGCTGTGAATTGTCTCACGCAGGAATCTCTTTATCATAAAAGCGTCCAACGCCTTTATGTCTAAGGGAGCACGTGATTCGCTCAATACGTAATCGTGCTCAACCTTCAAAAATCTGTTTGCCGTTTTGTCCGGCGTTCTAAAATCCTCTAACGTTTGCTCCTGAATCGTGATCTTGTGTCCGTCCTTCGGCAAACTCGCATTCAGTATAAACAAAAACAACCTAAATGGAAATGAGGTTGAGAACTTAGTAAAGGGCCAGTTTGTCAAGAATTCAGGTGAGCACGGACTTTTTGCGTCCTGGCGTATTTTGCGTGAGCACCAAGTCTAATAGTCTTTTAACGCTGGATTTTCCCGCAAAGCCGCAAAGCCGCCAAGAAGTCAAAAATCGAAAGGGACCTACTACTCAGAACTTATCAGATTTGAGCGGCGAAGGTGGGCGAGGAGAACACCTTCATTGGATTCAATAGGCGCGCATCGCCCGCCGGCCCGTTTCCCGCATCGGAGGATCGAGAGTATTTGTAGCGAACGCGTCAGATGGCTTTTGCGCTCCGGAGGAGCGAAATGTTTGTAGCAAATGCGTCAAACGCCTCTTCCGCTCCGTAGGAGTGGAATGCTTTACCTCGCAATCCAATCAAAAAGATAGCGATCTTCATATTCAACCTCGAATCGGTCAAGAAGAGACACGTACTCCTCCTTAAAAGATCGACTTGCGTGGTGTGTCTCCTGTTCCAGGACATACTTTCCTACCGCATCGAGTTGGGAGCGCGAGTAAGAAAAAGCCCCGAAACCCTCTTGCCAGAAGAACTTCCCACGAACGAACCGCTTTTTGTTGATGAACTCCGTCGAGTCAGACTTCACATCGCGCACAAGATCCGAGATTGCGATACTAGGCTTCAGACCAAATAACAGGTAGATGTGATCCTCAACTCCGCCAATCGCGAGGAGTTTTTGGTCTTTGTTGCGGAATATTCCGCCAATGTATTTGAACAGCTCTTCTTTCCATTCCCTGTGTATTAAGCTGGCTCGGTGTTTTACTGCGAAAATTGCTTGGATATAGATTTGGGAGTATGTATTGGCCATGACACTGTAATAGCATCGACGTAGTTCAGCTGTCTTAAATCCTTTCTAAAGATTTCTGGCGCGCGATAACCTGTTCCGCTCCTACGGAGCGGCCGAACGTTTCCAAGCGGCGTGCTACAAACATTTCACTCCTCTGGAGTGAAGAGCGCCGTCAGGACGAACGGGTTTACAAATATTTTCACTCATGGGGAGTGATGGCCGACGAACAGCTTGTCATAAGTCATTTCTGGGGCGCGTTGCGGAAATCCCGTCGCATATTCCCATTCGCCCTGAGCCATTTCAGCCTGGTTGTGCGACACGATACAATTTCTTTCACCGCATTCTTATGGAGATATATTTTCAGTTGATCAATGACGCCGAGGGTGTCCGAAACGCATGTCGCGAACTTGCCGACGAGAAATTGCTCGGCTTCGATACCGAGACGACTGAGCTTGATCCGTACCGCGGCGATCTGCGATTAATGCAGTTCAGTACAGGCCGAGCGACGTATGTAATTGATTTGAAGGGCTTTGGCTCCAACGGCTCACTTCGCCTAAATCCTGATCTCGAGCCGCTTCGCGATCTTTTAGCCGACCGAGAGAAATTAAAGATCGCGCATAACGCTAAGTTCGACGCTAAATGGGTGCGACATCACATCGGTGCGGAGCTAAACGGCATAGTCGATACGTTTCTCGCCAGCCAGCTTATCGCCGCCGGCGACTCTGAGCGTCGGCATTCGCTAGCCGATGTTGCACAGTTCTTTACCGGTACCGAGTTGGACAAATCTGAGCAGATCAGCGATTGGAGCGGTGAGCTTTCACAATCGCAGATCGAATATGCGGCACGCGATGCGGCCATCATGATCCCGCTCTGGGAACAGATGGAAGACCGTTTGAAGAAAGATGATCTAAGACAGGCGGCAGAGCTTGAGTTCGAATGCGTCATGCCGATCGCCGAGATGGAGCTTAGCGGATTTTATCTTGACGAAGTTCGTTGGCGTGAGCAGCTCGATAAGGTACGTGTCGCTCAGGCAAAAGCGGCTGACGAGCTCCAGGACATGCTGTCCGCCGGGGTCGCCCAGGCGACACTGTTTGGCCGGGCCGAGATAAATCTCGACTCGCAGCAACAAGTGACCGACGCGCTTTTGAACTTAGGCGTGCCCGTTCCCGACACGACCCGCGCGTGGCAGCTCCAGCCACTCGCGGAAAAGTATCCGGTGGTGGCGAAACTTCTCGAATATCGCGGCGTCGCAAAATCGCTTTCGAGCTTTGGTGAGAATATTCTGGAATTCATCGAGCCGAAAACCGGGCGCATACACGCGGACTTTCGCCAGATCGGGGCTCCGACGGGACGCTTTTCCTGCTCGAATCCGAATCTCCAGCAAATACCTCACGAACAACAATATCGCCGCTGTTTTAACGCTCCCGAAGGCAAAAAGCTCGTGATCGCCGACTATTCGCAGATCGAGCTCCGGATACTTGCCGAATTTTCAGGCGATCAAAATTTCATAAAAGCGTTTGTCTCGGGCGAGGATTTTCACACGACGACGGCTTCGCAGGTTTTCAGTGTCGCGCCGGCCGACGTCACGTCGGAACAGCGGTCGTTCGCGAAACGTTTGAATTTCGGTGTCGTTTACGGCATCGGAGCTTCGCGGTTCGGGCTGATGACGGGGCTCTCACAGAGCGATGCGGAAAACACACTGAGAAAATATTTTGGAACGTATCGCGGACTGGACAGCTATCTGAGACAGTCGGGCACCGACGTTATCGCCAAACGCATCGCGCGAACGGCGTCGAACAGAATGCTTCGGCTGCGTTTCGATGAAACCGATCGTCAGCAAGTCGCCTCGGCCCGCAGGTACGGCGTGAACATGCCGATCCAGGGGACGTCCGCCGACATATTGAAACGAGCTCTCAGGCTTCTGCACGACGCTCTTCGCGGTACGAGCGGCCGGCTGGTCAATATCGTGCACGACGAAGTGATCGTCGAATGCGACGCCGCTGATGCGGAGTTGATCGCCGATACACTGGACAAGTCGATGTGCCGGGCAGGCGAAGAGTATGTGAAGTCGGTTCCGGTTAAGGTCGACGTCCATATCGCCGACGAGTGGGCAAAATGAAGAAGACAGGAGACTGGAGACTGGAGACTGGAGACGGAATCCTTCTCTTGTCTCTTGTCTCCTGTCTCCTGTCCTGTCTCATGTCTCCTGTCTCTTGTCTCTTGTCTACACTTCCGTGATCAACAACAGATCGGCCAGCAGCTTCATCTGACTTCGGGTGAATGTAAATTCTTCGTCGCCCAGCCGAAAACGTACACTCGTCTGATTGGCGATCTTCGTTAAACTCTCGCGCGACACTTCAAAATTCAAATATTCCATTTCCTCGCGTGGTTTCGCGGCGTAACGGGCGCTGCCGATGACGAGCATCTCGTCGCGGAGCTCAACCGTCATGGCGTGATTCGAACCGAAGCGCGGCTTCCTCGATAAAACCCAAAATGTCAGAACGAACGATTCAGGCGACTTTACGATCGACTCGCCCGGATAAATGTGGCCGATAGCAAAGTTCATGGCGAGTACGCCCGCCCGGCTCGCGTCGTCTTTTGAGAAATTTTCCGAGACGGCCATGATCTTTGAAGTCCCCGAGACGGCGTCGAACGCAAGCGTAATATTCTTACCGCCGTGAACGGTCTTGATCCTATCTCGAAACAAGTCGTTAGAGGTTTGAGCTGATATTGCGAAAGTCGAAAACAGTACCGCGACAGTGATGATAAGTGAGCGTTTCATATAGGTGTGTTAGGAAAAGAAGAAATCGGAATGGACGGGAGACGGGGAAGTGGTTGGGAACCACGCAGCTAATTATCCCACAGCACGCTACGCCAGCGCGAGAAAATTTCCGACGAGAAAACGAAAGCCCCCGCCGAGGGCGGAGGCCATAAAACCCGTTTGGAACTGCGTCTATCCGTCGGATACGGCCGCTCGGGACCCGGCAGCCTGAATATACAAGATCCGCGTACAGCTTTCGCAGGTGATGATCTTATCGCCGCGTCTCACTTCCACCTGCATCTGCGGCCGCAACGACATAAAGCACGCGCTGCACGATCCATTAATTACTTCGGCAACCGCGATCCCATCACGGCTCCGCTGAGCGAGCCGATTGTAAACCGAAGCGAGCTGTGCCGGCAGAGTCACGAAAACCTCGTTCCGCCTCTTGAGTTCTTCATCAAGCACTTTACGCTCGGCGGCGATCTCACTGTCGAACTCCGCCAATCCCTCGTCTCGCTTTGCATCGAGCGAGTTGATCTCATCGGCGCGGCTTTCGAGCTCTTTCTCGACTTCTTCAAGGCCCGTCATTTTTTCGATCACCTGCGCCTCGAATGCCGCGATCTGTTTCTGAATCGCGTCCGTTTCCCGCATCGCGGTTTCATATTCCTTTTGATTCTGCGCGTGCTTCAGATTTCGATCCGCCCGTTCGAGGTACGGCTTGTTTTCGGAAATTTGTTTCTCCAGGTCCGCCCGTTCCGTGTTCAACCGGT
>JBDTWZ010000121.1:0-9390 GCA_040006435.1 Acidobacteriota bacterium | reverse complement strand
TTCTGACCGATCCGATCTTTCGGACGTTGACTCTTAGCTGATTCTTTTGCCAACGGGACACCCGGTCGCTACCGCTCTCGGTTCTGACCGATCCGATCTTTCGGACGTCGACTCTTAACTGATTCTTTTGCCAACGGGACACCCGGTCGCTACCGCTCTCAGTTCTGACCGATCCGAGTATTCCACGCCGTGTTTCTCCGAATCGGCAGAACCGTAAATTCCTGCTTCTGCGAAACGGTAACGTTGTTTGCCGAAAGTGTTGTGCCGGTAGCTCGTTGAAATTCCGATATAGCTTTGTTGAGATCCGTCTGCGCCTGGAGCTCACGGCTTCGTGCGGCGAGAAGCTCGGTCTGACGCTGTAGAACGAGATAGAATGTCGTCGTGCCGGAGCGAAATTGCCGCTGCTCACTTGCGAAAAGCTGCTCGGCCGATTGTCGCGACGCGAGAGCAGATGCGAGACGAGCTTCGCCTGATCTCAATGCCTGCATCGAGTTGCGAACTTCCGCCACGATGATTTGTTCCGTCTGAGCTCGTTGGTTGCCGATGCGGTTAGCCTGGACAAGCGTGCGGCCGAGATTCGCCTTCGCCACAGTGTTTCCCCAAGGCACCCCAATCGTGACGCCGACTCGATACGTTGGATAATCCTGTCCGATCAAGTTCCCAAGCGATGTGAAATAGCTGCCGACAAGATTTGGCGGGACGGGGGGATTGACTGCCTGCCCGCGCGGCGTTAGTTCTCCGGCCAGACCCTGTGCAGTGTAGGTTCCCGCCAAGTCGATCTGAGGTTTCGTCTGATTTCGGTAATACCGCTCGTCGAGCCTATTGATCTCCGCATTTGTTTCAAGCTGTGCGATCTCGGGGCGGTTCTTGAGCGCCTCCGTCAACGCGACCTCAAGCCCGACTTTCGGCGTATCAAGACTCACTTCCGAAACCGGCGTGATCGCCCGCGCCCAGACCTCGGACGACCGGTCGCGCAGCATTAAAGTTTTCAGATTGTTCTCGGCACGCGTAACCGATTCCTGCGCAGTGTAAACGTTCTGCTCGAACGTCGTGATCTGCGTCGTCGCCGCGACGACATCGATCGGTGCAAGCACGCCTTTGTCGACAAGCCGCTGATTGCTTTCGAGCTGCGTCCGCGCCTGTTTGACGGCGTCGATCTGCACCGAAAGATTTCGTAATGAAAAGACCAGGTCCCAATATGCCTGTTCGACCTGAGCGATGACCTCGATCGCCTGCTGCCGAAATTGGGCGTCCGTCAAACCCAAAGACTTTTTCGCGATCTCGATCTGCCGGCGATTATTGTCGAAACGAAAATTCCGAAATAATGGCTGGGTGTATGTGAAGGTCAAGCCGGACGGATACTGCGGGTTCAAAAACGAGTTCGTGTTGCTCGTCGTCGTGCGTGACGAGCTAAAGTCGGTCGAGTATATTCCGCCTCCAAACGGCGAAAAGCCGTTGACACCGGCCCGCCCGAAAAATCGGGTCTGCGTTACTGCCCCGTTCACCGCTCCGCCGATCGCCGACGCGGTCGGTGTTGTCGCAGTTTCGTAATAATTGTCGGCCGAAAGCAGCGGGTCGTAAACGCCGCGGGCCGCGCGCAGATTGTGCTCGGCGATCTGTACGTCGTTACGCGAAATGTCGATGTTGTTGTTGTTTCTTAACGCGAGGGTAATCGCCTCTTCCAACGTCATCGGCATCTGGTTCGCGATATCCACGCCGACGCGATTCGCATCAGGCAGCGGACGCGCCGGTGCATAAAAGTTGGGCGCGATCGGCGGCGGATCGTCCGGTAAAACGGCCGGAGCAATGCCGCCCGACGTTTCGATGTTCTGAGTCGGACTTTGCTGAATTACAGGATTCGGATTCGAGATCTGGCCACCCGGCGGCGCTCCGGGCGACTGAGGAGTCGGTGGTTGCGTGGTCGGTTGCGGCGGTGGCGGAGTAGCCTGCGGATTCTGCCCCGGCGATGAGACCGTTAACAGGGCCAACAAACAAATAGTGAATATGCAAATCCTAAACATCTTGATGGAATCTAAGCGCGCTCTTCACCGCGGTCTTCCTCCTTCACGGCCCTCGTCGTTCGTAACGTCGACGAGAACCGATCGACCACCGGCCGAAAGATCGCCCTTTTCACCGCCGCGCCTTTGGATCGGACCCCGCGGAAAAATTCCGTCTCCGATGCATCATCGAACAGCGAATAAAATACGGGTACAGCCAGAAGCGTGAGCAGCAGGCAAAGCGACTGTCCGCCGACGACCAGAATTCCGATCGAACGATTTGTCGCGGCACCCGCACCGCTGCCGACGACGAGCGGGATCATCCCCGCGACGAGCGCGATCGTCGTCATCAAGATCGGTCGCAGGCGATCGCGGTTAGCCTGAATGATCGCGTCATAACGGCCCAGGCCTTGGGCTCGAAGCGTGTTGGTATGATCAATCTGGAGGATCGCGTTCTTTTTTACGATACCGAATAAGAGCAATATTCCGAGCGCCGAAAAGATGTTCAGCGTCTGCCCCGCTATCGCCGTCGAAAGCAGAGCGAACGGCACAGACAAAGGCAGCGTCAGCAATATCGTTACAGGATGGATGAACGACTCGAACTGCGCGGCCAGGATCAAATACATAAAAACAAACGACAACAAAAACGCATATAAAAATGAGTCGTATGCTTTCTGCAATTCCTTGGATTGACCGGTGACGCCGGTCAGATATTCCGGCGGCATCTCGAGCTGAGCAGCGTACTGCTGGATCTTCGCGACGGCGTCCGATTCTGAAGAGTTGGGCGGAAGGCTGGCCGACACGGTCACCTGTCGCAAGCGGTTAAGACGATTGATCGACGACGGGCTGAGCCCTTCGGTGAGTTTCACAACGCGGTCGAGCGGCACGGTTCCGACGGCTCCGCCGGATGCGGTCTGGCCAGTACTGTTCGAACCCTGGTTGCTTACGCTGGCGTTTCCGGGCTGCACCGCTCTACCGACATTTGTCGAACTCACCGTAAATTGCGGCAGATAGCTCCGGTCACGGCGGTACGGCTCGTCCGCCTGTACCACAACGTCATATTGATTCGAGCCTTGGCTGAACGTCGAGACGATCTGGCCCGCCGCGAGAATGTTCAACGCCTGTGCGATGTCGGCGGCACGCACGCCGAGGTCTGCCGCCTTCGTCCGGTTGATCACAACACGGATCTCGGGCGATCCAACTTCGATCGACGTATCGGGGTCGCGAAAGATCGGATCTTCCTTCATCTTCTCGACAAGTGCATTCGCATACTGGGTCAGGTTGACCATGTCGGGGCCGGCGATGAAAATGCCGACGCCCGATCCGCCGCGTCCGAGCCCAATGCTGCCGGCGATCGACGACGATGCCGACACGCTCACCTGATAATCCTTCGGTGAGTATTTTTTTACGAGACCGCGTGTCTGGTTGATGAGTTCAGATTGCGATCGCGAGCGATCGGCGACGGGTTTCAGACTGACATTTACAAAACCGTTGTTCGGCCCCGACCCGCGGCCAAAACCGGCGAGCACAAGGGTGTTTCGTACTTCGGGCATCTGAGAGCGAACGTCGCGTGCTATGCGATCGAGGATCGATTGCGTCGCTGACAGCGAGGTGCCTTGGGGCCCGCGAACATTGATCTGAAAAAGCGATTCGTCTTCGTCCGGCAGGAACGCCATTCCGACGAACTTATACAGCGGGACGATCGACATAACCGTCAGCACACAGATCAAAACCACTGCCCAACGGAAGCGCATCGCCGTCTTCAACAGCCACGTGTAACCGCCATCGATCTGTCGGTAGAACCAACCCGCCTTACTGTCATTGCGGATTTCGGAATGCGGATTGCGGATCTCGTCACTCTCATCGCCATCCTGAACTTCATCGACAAACGTCTCCCCTTCTCCCTGTCTCCCCTTCTCCCCTTCTTCTTCGGGTCGCTTGATCCACCGCGCCGCAAGCATCGGCGTTAGCGTAAACGAAACGATCAGCGACACGGCGATGGCGGCGGCCGCCGTCAAACCGAACGACGACATGAACCGCCCAACGATACCCGTCATAAAGCCGACAGGCAGGAATACCGCGAGCAGGGAGAGCGTCGTCGCCAGAACCGCAAGCCCGATCTCGCGCGTGCCCTCGATCGCCGCCTGAAAGGGATGCATACCCTTTTCTTCAACAAAACGGTAGATGTTCTCGAGGACGACGATCGCGTCGTCGATCACTATCCCGACCATTAGTGTCAGTGCGAGCATCGTCATCTGGTTTAACGAGTACCCGAATGCGGCGATCGCAGCGAAGGCACCGATGATGGAAACCGGTATGGCGAGAGCCGCAATGATGGTCGACCGAAAATTCCAGAGAAAAAGGAAAACGATGATCGCGGCGAACAAGCCACCGAGCACGAGGTGTTCTTCGATCGCGTGCAGAGAGTTTTCGATGAACTCGGACTGATCGCGGATGATAGCCACGCGCATGTCTGACGGCAGGTTCGGAACGATTGTCGCCATGCGCTGCTTGACGTTGTTGATGACGGCGATCGTATTCGCACCCGACTGCTTTCTGATCCCGATCGAAACTGACTGAACTCCATCGAGTGACGCCGCCGAGGTCGGGGTCGCACCGCTCTCTTCGACTCGACCGACATCGCGAATCTTCACCGGAAACCCATTGCGCGTCGTAATAACGATCTCGTTGAACTGATCTATGGACGTCAACTTACTCATCGTCCGAAGGCCGAGTGTGCGGGCCCCTTCGACAAGACTTCCACCCGGCAGTTCCTGGTTCTGCGACCGGATCGCGTTTGAAACTTCGGTCACGGCAAGGTTGTAGGCGCGAAGGCGATTAGGGTCGACGTAGATCTTGACCTGCTTTCCACGAGAGCCCCACATGAACACTTCGCCGACGCCGTCCGCCGATTCGATCCGGTCCTGGATGAGGTTCTCGACGAGTTCGGTCAACTCCATCACATCGCGCGGGGCGCTGACCGTATACATCAAGATCGGCTGCGAATCGGGATCGGCCTTTTGGGCAACCGGCGGGTCGGCGGTTTCCGGTAAACGGTTTACGACAGTGCTGAGCTTTTGCTGAATTTCCTGATAAGCCTGATCGGGATTTTTCTCGAGATTGAATGTGAGTGTTACGTTCGAGCTGCCGCGTGATGAGGTCGAGCGCATCTCCTCAACGCCGGGAACCGTATTCAACGCGCCTTCGATCACGTCCGTGATCTCGGATTCGATCTCTTCCGGCGCCGCGCCCGGGTTGGTTGTGCGAACGGAAACCGTCGGCAGGTCGATCTTTGGAAAGCGATCAACGCCGAGTGTAAAAAAGCTGAAGCCACCGACGACCGTCAGGAACATGACGATGACGGTTGCAAACACCGGACGGTGCACACAAATTTCAGCAAGCCACTGCATAAAATCAAGTCCCAAGTCCCAGAGGTCCCAAGTCCCAGAAGTCCCAGGAAATAAATCCTACTTGAACTTCAGTCCTTTCAATTCGGAACGCCTCAGATAAGTCAACAAACCTGAGATGACCCGGCTACACTCCCTCAGTCGAGCTGAGATTAGATCAAACTGCGCCCGGGTGATGTAGTTCTGATCCATAGCCACATAAAGCAGCGAACGAGTTTCCCCAGCCGAGCCTTTTGCTATCGACAAGAAGTTTATGAATTCCTTGTCTCCGTCTCTCTCAAATCCCTCAGCAACATTCGCCATTACCGAAACCGCCGAGCGGCAAATCTGGTCTCGCAACCCGAAGTCGCGAGAAAATGCTCCGTGGCGTGTTATAGCGTAAATCTCTTGTACGGATCTCCTTGCAATTTTCCAAGCTTCCAGATCCTCAAAACTCTGAATTCGGGGCATAAGAACTCCTCCTCCCCGAACTCACTAATTTGCAAACCACCCAACAACCTTGGGACTGTTGGGACTAGGGACAAGGGACTCAGGTAGCTACTTTCGCCCCTTCATAAAGCTCCGCGAGATTACTCGTCGCGACAGTTTCGTCGGCGTTGAGCCCGTCCAGAATTTGATAGCTGTCACCTTCTTCGGGGCCGAGCTGCAGAACCCGCAGCTTAACGACTCCGTCGACGATCACAAAAGCTCGATAAGACTGCGTGCTCTGGTCGTTGTAAACAGCGGTCTTCAATACAAACACCCCGATTCCGCCGCCCGCTTTCGTGATCCGCGCCGTCCCGAACATTCCCGACCGAAGCGCGTTGTCGGGATTCTCGATCGACGCTTCGACGACCGCCGAACGCGAAGCCGGATCGATCGCCGGATTTATCGCTGTCACGACGCCTGCGAAACTCCGGTCCGCATACGCGTCGACCTTTACTGAAACTCCACGGCCAAGCGCGACCGTCGGCACGTCGGATGCGGCAACCTGAATTTGTATTTTTATCGGATTCGACCGAAGGATCGTTGCGATGATCGAAGCTGAGGAAACGTATTCGCCGACGGCGACCGGACGAGCACTGACAAATCCGGAAAATGGCGACCGGACAACCGTGTCCGCCAGTGCCTGCCGTGCCTTGCCGACTTCGGTTTGTGCCGCTTCGACATTGGCCTCTGCACTTTTGATCGCCTGATTGCTTTGACGCGCCAGATTTACTTGCGAATCGTGCGCCTCTCGAGCGGCATTTGCCCGTGCACGCGCAGTGTCGCGGGTCGTCCGGTACGTTTCGTACGCGATCATTGAGACATCGCCCGTTTCAACAAGTTCTCGATAACGTTTTTCGTTCGCCTCGGCTTGCTTCAATTCGGCCAACGCCTGCTCGTAATTTGCACCCGCCGATCGCACTTCGGGGATGATCGACGCGTTGAATCTTCCATTCGGTTCAAGCCCGAGCCGTGCTTCGGCCTGACGCACCTGCGCCACGGCTTGCTTTACACGTGCCTGTGCGGCGGCGAGTTCGCGCCGGGCATCGCTGTCATCGATTTTCGCGATAACGGCGCCCTGTGTGACAAATTGGCCGACATTCGCGGAAACGTTCGCCACCTTGCCTGCGACCTTCGGTGCGACGTCCGATATTTCGTCTGCTACCAGACTTCCGGTCGCCTGTATGTAAGCAGGAACGTTTCTCGCTTCTGTTTTCGCAACGGTGACGGCGATCGGCGCAGTTTCAGGCTCGGTATTCGAGTCATCGCGGCGAGCGCCTCTGGATTCGCCGGAGGAGCACGAAAGACTCGCGGCGGTCGCGAGAACTAACAGAGCAGCCAGATATCTGAACGACGCTCCGAACCGCAAGTGAAAAGCTCGATTCATACGATTGATTTAAGATGACGATTTTATCTCACTTCCTTTTATCCCCTAAGACTAAGTGTGTAAAGTTTTGTAAGCGCAAGGGTTTAGATTGAGTTTAAGGTCATGCGTCCGATATTGCACGGCTTTCGTTTGCGCTGTCGCCGGAATGTTTATAAAGTTTACCTAAAGCAATTATTTCGAGGAGATTTTGATGATCGAAGAAATTTCGGCGACCGACCTAAAGCGTCGGATAGATGATGGTGAAGATATACAGCTGATCGACGTCCGGCAGCCTGACGAGTGGGCGTTTGCGAAAATTGAAGGGGCCAAGCTCATTCCGCTCGGCGACATTCTAAAGCGAATGGATGAGATCGACGAAAATCGCGATACGGTGATTCATTGCAAGGCGGGAATGCGCAGTGCCCGGGCAGTTGAGGTTCTCCAACGAGCGGGGTTTAAGGGCGAACTTAAGAATCTGAAAGGTGGTATCACCGCGTGGTCGAACGAAGTCGATCCGACAATTCCAAAATATTAGATCGGCTCAAAGCTTAGGCAGGGTCATCGTTTCGCCTTCGGAATTCAGCTCGAGATGCTTAGTCGTCGTGTCCGTAACGGTCGGAGGTGCGAGATCGCCGGTCTTGTAACGAGATTCGGCCGATACGTAATCTGTTTGAGGCGGCGGAAGTGCAGCCTTCGAAGCAGGTGCTGAGATCGAGTCGCGACCCGGCGGCGCAAAACGAACCCCACCCTGACCCGCGTTCTTTATTTGGAGGTATTGCGCAATGCCGCCTCCGATAAACATCAGGGCCGGGATCAACATCCAGAACCACCAGCCAGATCCTTTTCCAGAAGCCCCGAGAACGATCGAGACCACGAGAAACGCGATCCCCATAAAGAACCTCGTGATCGCGCTTTCGAGATTGATCGGTTTTCCTTTTCGATCTAAAAGCGCCTGCGGTGCCGGCAGCTTTCCGGAGAGCGCGTCCGAGACGTTTCCGAGATCGGTACCGCACGTCCGGCAAAACGTCCCGGTTTCCGGATTCTGAATTCCACATTTTGGACAGAACATACGATTTAACCCTTTTGCGATCGCTGCCGTCGCGCTTCAAACAAAATTACGCCGGCGGCGACTGAAACGTTTAGCGAATCTATTTTTCCATACATCGGGATTTTCACCAATGCGTCGCAGTTCTCAGCCACAAGGCGGTGGAGCCCGCTGCCTTCGGCACCAAGAACGAGGGCGCACGGCCCGCTCCAATCCCATTCGGTGTAGTCGGTCGCCGCGTCGGCGCTTGTCCCGACGACCCAAATGTTTCGTTCCTTAAGATCTTCTATAAGACGATTTAGGTTAGTCGTCTTAGCAACCTTGACGTATTCGATCGCCCCCGCCGAAGACTTCGCTACAGTTTCAGTGAGACCGGCAGCTCGGCGATCGGGAATGATCACACCATCGGCTCCGGCACATTCGGCACTCCGCAACACAGCCCCGAGATTCCGCGGATCTTCGACGCCGTCAAGGATGACAATTAGCGGAACCGTCGCGGCGGCAGCATCGAGAATCTCGTCAACCGCGACATAGTCGGCCGCTGCGGCAAACGCGACGACGCCCTGATGATTCGCAGAAGGCTCGACAAGTCTTTCGAGAGCTTCCCGCGGCACGCGATCTACCCTAACGCCATTTGCGCGAGCGAGATCGAATATTTCGTGGAGCCGCTTTTCTCTCGCCCCGTCGGCGACGACGATCTTGTCGATCCGTCGAGCGTTCGCCCGCAATGCCTCCAATACAGGCGAAACACCGTACGTCTGTGTTGTCCCCGACGGCCGTTCGCGATCCTTGCCGGGCGGTCTTAGGGCATTGTTCCGCGGCCTGCCTTCGCTAAACTTTCTTTTCATAAAGGTGCCACTGAAGCCGCGAATATTTAGTAAACTGCATCACGTTATTCGATGTAAAAATGTTAGCCACATCCTTTTTACGTAGCGCGATGTGGTGGGTATCTCGCCGCGTTTCACTCGGCCACGAGAATTCAAGAAGCGGTCGGAGCTTGACGTAATCTTCGACGAATTTCGCCGACGACGAGAACTCCGCCAGTTTCGACGCGAGCGTCGTCATGTTCTCGGCTGCGATCAATGTCTTCTTAGAACCGAGACACGAAAA
>JBDTWZ010000120.1:0-9452 GCA_040006435.1 Acidobacteriota bacterium | reverse complement strand
GTCGGCGCTGCGGTCGGTGTAGCGCAGGAAGTCAGCGACTTTCTCCTGCGTCGGCGGCACGATCGGTAGGCCGTCGCCGTATTCGTGCTCGTAGAAATAGCGGTTGACCGCTTCGAAGCTGCCGGTGACGACGATCTCTCGTGCGCCCGGTTCCGAAGTTTGCGTGGCTTTCTTGGGTGCGCGCGTGAGATTCTCGATCACGCGGTCCACGGCAATTCGCCGTGCCCGATGGTACGCGAGATCGTGGAAAAGCGGGTAAAGCAGAACAAGGAAAAGATCCGCGAGTTGAAACGACTTCAGGTACGGATCGAGAAGGCGGTCGAGATGTGGAAGTCGATGAAAAACTCCGAACCTGACGGCCACTCGATCTGCCGGCTGATCGAGTCGTTCGCGGAAGGTGAAGATACCGCTTGACTTGACACCCGCTCACAGGTTGTAAGATGGATTCCGGAGGGGAATCAATATGACGAACATGCAATTCATCGATCCCATCTGCGGGATGAAAGTCGATCCGGAAACCGCGGCGGGAAGCTACGTCCACGAGGGCACGACGTATTATTTTTGCGCGACTGGATGCTTGCAGAAGTTTATCGCTCAGGCATCGGGCGAAACTGCAGTCCAAACGCCGGTGAAGATCGGACGCGAAACGCCGGAGTACCCTCTGGGTCATGATCATGAGATGAACGCCACGCCGGGTGGAACCGTCACGGATCCCGTGTGCGGAATGTCCATCTCACCTGCGACTGCTGCGGGCAAACACGAGCACAACGGAGAAACGTATTACTTTTGCTCCGCGGGCTGTAAGACAAAGTTCGCCGCCGACCCATCCAAATATTTGTCTCCAGAGGCAGCGGAGGACCTTCCCCTCGACGTCGAATACACCTGCCCGATGCATCCCGAGATCCTCCAGATCGGCCCCGGCAGTTGCCCGATCTGCGGAATGGCGCTCGAGCCGAAAGAGATCACGCTCGACGACCGGCCCGATCCTGAATACCTAGACATGAAGCGTCGTTTTTGGATCTCGGTTCCGCTGACGCTGCCGGTGTTCATCCTCGCGATGTCGGAGATGTTCGTCGATTTCAATAATTTCTTTCCAAGCTGGCCGCATGGACGGGCCGCCTACGTCTCTCTGTGGATCCAGTTCCTGCTCGCGACACCGGTCGTGTTGTGGGGCGGACTGCCGTTCTTCGAGCGCGCGATTGCGTCGATCCGGAACGCGAGCCCGAACATGTTCACGCTCATCGGAATCGGAACAGGAGCGGCATATTTACTTAGCCTTGGGGCATTGTTCGTCCCGGACCTGTTCCCTGAGGTGATGCGCGACGCCCACTCCGGAATCGTTCCCGGCTATTTCGAGGCGGCGGCGGTGATAACGACGTTGGTTCTGCTCGGACAGGTTCTCGAACTCCGCGCTCGTTCGCAGACATCGTCGGCGATAAAAGAACTGCTGCGGCTCGCACCCGAAACGGCGAACGTTGTAAATGACGACGGCACTGAGGAAGTGATCGACTTGCGTCACGTCCAAACGGGAGCGACGCTTCGTGTTAAAGCGAATGAAAAGGTTCCGACCGATGGCGAGATAATCAAAGGCGACACGTCGATCGACGAATCAATGGTTACCGGCGAATCGATGCCAGTCCAGAAACGTGACGGCGACAAGGTCATCGGCGGGACGATTAACGGCAACCGCACTTTCCTGATGACGGCGACGCGAGTCGGAAGTGAGACTTTGCTCGCCCAGATCGTCCGAATGGTCGGTGAAGCACAGCGGAGTCGTGCGCCGATCCAGAGGCTCGCCGACGTGGTCGCCGCATATTTCGTTCCGGCGGTGATCGTCGTTGCGGTAATCGCCTTTGTGGTGTGGATGATTTTTGGAAGTCTTGCCTATGCGATCGTCGCGGCCGTTTCGGTATTGATCATCGCCTGCCCGTGTGCGCTCGGTCTCGCCACACCGATGTCGATAATGGTCGGCACGGGCCATGGGGCAAAGAACGGTGTGCTGATAAAAAAAGCCGAGGCCCTTGAGATACTCGAGAAGGTGAATGCGATCGTCGTCGACAAGACGGGGACACTTACCGAAGGACGGCCCAACGTCCAGAAAATTCTTCCCGTCGATGGCACGTCAGAGGCCGATCTCGTAAGGTTTGCCGCTTCGCTGGAAAAATTGAGTGAGCACCCGCTTGCGACCGCGATAGTCGGCGCGGCTGAAGAAAGAAATATAGATTTATCGAAGGTTGAGAATTTTGAATCGATAACGGGCTCGGGTGTGAAAGGGACGGTCGACGGACGCGCGATCGTGGTTGGAAAAACCTTTGTGGACGGTGCCGCAGCAGACGACATCGCGAGCGGCCTGCGAGCGGCGGGACAGACGGTGATCGGTGTGTCTATCGACGGAAAGCATGCCGGATTGATCGGCGTCGCGGATGCGATCAAGCCTTCGGCGAAGCAGGCGATCGATGAACTGCATCGTCAGAATATCCAGGTCGTGATGATGACCGGAGATAATCGCGCCACAGCAGAAGCCGTCGCGAAACAACTTGGCATCGACCAGGTCTTTGCGGAGGTGATGCCCGAGGACAAGGCCGCAAAGGTGAAAGAACTGCAATCCAATGGAAAGATCGTCGCGATGGCGGGCGACGGAGTGAACGATGCCCCGGCACTCGCCCAAGCGGATGTAGGCATTGCGTTCGCGAGCGGGACTGATGTCGCGATCGAATCGGCGGACATCACGCTGCTGCGGCCCGACCTGTCCGGCATTCTGAAAGCCCGAAATTTGAGTCGCGGAACGATGAAGAACATTCGCCAGAATCTATTTTTCGCATTCATATATAACGTCGTCGGCGTACCGATAGCCGCCGGCGTACTGTTCCCGATCTTCGGGCTTTTGCTCTCGCCGATGATAGCGAGCGCGGCGATGACATTCAGCTCGGTGTCGGTGATCGCCAACGCTCTTCGGCTAAGAGGTCTGAAACTATGACTACGATCCCCGCCGTGGCGCAGCGGCTCGGCGGCCTAGATGATGGTAGTGTCTTCGTACCATCAACTCGCGGTCTCTGCGCTAAAGTCTCGCTATGAAGAAAATTGCTCTGGCAATCCACGGCGGTGCCGGAACGATCCTTCGGTCGACAATGACGCCCGCGCTCGAAGGCGAATACCGCGACGGACTTGAAGAAGCTCTGGGTGTCGGCTGGCGTATCCTGTCCTCCGGCGGAACGGCGCTCGATGCTGTGGAACAAACGGTCTGCTCTCTCGAAGATTTTCCCCTCTTCAACGCCGGTCGCGGCTCGGTCTTTACGCACGAAGGAAAGAATGAGATGGACGCGTCGATCATGGACGGCCGAACTCTAAAGGCCGGAGCAATTGCGTTCGTTCGCAACGTGCGAAATCCGATCAAGCTCGCGCGCCTGGTAATGGAAAAGACCCCGCACGTTCTACTCGCGGCCGATGGTGCCAACCAGTTCGCGAAAGAGATGGGCGTAGAGTTTGAGCCTGACGAGTATTTCTTTACCGAACATCGCTGGCAGCAATTGCTCCAGGCTCGCGAGGAAGGCGTGGTGCAGCTTGATCACGCACCGGATGAAGGCGAACACGTAGCAGAAGAAGTCTCCAAATCCGAGACGCGAAGCCGCGGAGCACAAGAGTCAGAACCGGGAGCGGTAGCGACTGGGTTGCACCGCGTTGCCTCGGCTCCCAGGCTGAAGACCGAAACCACGAACTCCGACGAACAAACACGAAAAGAAAACCCGAAATCCAAAATCCAAAATCCAAAATCGCTTGGGACCGTCGGTGCCGTCGCGTGCGATCGCGATGGAAACGTCGCGGCGGCGACTTCGACCGGCGGCATGACTAACAAAAGATTCGGCCGTGTCGGTGACACGGCTCTGATCGGCTCCGGCACCTTTGCCGACAACGCGGCGTGCGCAATTTCCTGCACCGGATACGGTGAATTCTTTATGCGGGGCGTGACGGCCTACGACGTGGCCGCACGCATGAAATACAAAGGCCTAGATCTGGAAATAGCAGCAGATGAGACACTTGGACGCCTAACCGAGATCGGGGGTGACGGGGGTTTTATCGCCGTAGACGCTCACGGTAATGTCGTGCTTCCATTCAATTGTGAAGGAATGTACCGCGGTTACCGTACAGTGAAGTCAAGCGCGGTCGAGATCTATCGCGACTAGGAATCTACTTTTTCCGTCTCAGCCCGGCTTGATTCGTTGAATCGATACGCGCATAATGCGCTAGGTTAGTTTCTTAAACGCAAATACAATTTGATGACCACGTCCAGACGAGCCGGTTTTTGACGGATATCGGGGGCGTGCGCCGCATAAGGAGAATTCAAGAATGGCAAAGACTATCGCGACTCTTCTCGGTGTTGTATTCATCCTCGTTGGTCTACTCGGCTTCGTAGTTCCGAGTTTGCTTGGTGCCCATCTCAGCCCGGCCCACAATGTAGTCCACCTCGTTTCCGGCGCGGCCGCCCTTTATCTGGGATTGAAGGGCTCGCTGTCGGGAGCAAAAATGTTCTGTATGATTTTTGGGACCGTCTACTTGCTGCTCGGCGTTGTCGGGTTCGCTATGGGCAGTGGAGATGAACGGATGTTCGACCTCGCGGGAATACTTCACCTCGGCACAGTGGATCACATCATCCATGTTCTGCTCGGCTCAATATTCCTCGTCGGCGCTTTGATGACAGGCTCTGCGGCCGCTTCGGCCACGGATTAGCCACGGCCGCTACACGATCGATCGCTTCTCTTTCTCCAGCAGCTCATCGCGTATCTCTTGCACATACGCGATGTCCTTGGGCACGAGGTCGGCGAGCGTCACCACGAGCTCGCCTTTTCGTCCGTGTTTGATCGCGTGGTAGATAGCGTCGCGACCCTCGGCGATAACGCGGACCTGCGGCTTGTTGTCGCTTTGCGCAATTCCCTCCTGCAACAACGCGAACATTTCTTCATCGGTCCGACCACGCAAATAGTTTCCACGGCGAATGACAATACGGTCGAAATTATCGCCGGCGATCTTTGCGAATTCGCGGATATCGTCGTCGCGGCGGTCGCCTGTTCCGTTAAGAACGCAAGTTCGATACTTGTTCGGAAGCTTCACGATAAAATTCACGAGCCCGCGCATACCTGCCGGATTGTGAGCGTAATCCATAAGTACCGTAACGCCGCCACCGACTTCAACAAAGTTGAGCCGTCCCGGGGTCTGGGCTGTTCCGGCGTTGAACGTCGTAAGTCCGACTCGCAGATCCTGGATCGACACTCCGTGTACGAAACATGCCAGGGTCGCCGCCAAGACGTTCTGTACCATGAATTCGGCGCGTCCGCCGTATGTAAGCGGAATGTTCGAAACCTTCTCAATACGCACCTTCCATCGGCCCTTCAAGATCGTCACATATCCGTTTTCGTACACGCACGAGATCCGGCCCCGACGAGCCTGGCGTTCGATGTTTGCGTTGTTCTCGTCCATCGAAAAATAGACGCAATGCCCCTCGACCCTCTCACGCATTCGGTAAACGTGCGGGTCCTCGGCGTTCAGAACGGCAAAGCCTCGTTTCGAGACGGCGCGGGGCACGACCGCTTTGACGCGGGCGAGATCTTCGAGTGTGTTCACGTCTTTTAGCCCGAGATGATCCGCGGCGACATTCGTCACGACGCCGATGTCACAGTAATCGAACCCAAGTCCGGAACGAATAATTCCACCCCGCGCCGTCTCAAGCACCGCGACGTCCACTGTGGGATCTTTTAGTACGAGCTGTGCCGAGACAGGTCCGGTATTATCGCCCTGTACTATCTGCTGATTCTGAATGTACGTGCCGTCGGTCGTGGTAAAGCCGACGGTCCGGCCGCTCCCTTTCAAGACATGGGCGATCAGCCGCGTCGTGGTTGTCTTGCCGTTCGTTCCGGTGACGGCGATGATCGGGATACGCGATGGCGTACCACGAGGAAAGAGCATATCGATCACGTGTTCGGCCACGTTCCGTCCGATCCCTTCGCTCGGCGAAAGATGCATTCGAAATCCGGGCGCCGCATTTACTTCGATGATTCCGCCACCGGTTTCCGCCAGCGGCTCCGATACATTCGAGGCGATGATGTCGACGCCCGCGACATCAAGGCCAATGATTCGCGCAATTCGTTCGAATAGAAATACATTTTGCGGATGTACCTCGTCCGTCCGGTCAATGGCCGTGCCACCGGTCGATATGTTCGCGGTCGTTTTCAATAGTAGGACTTCGTCCTTTGGCAAAATGGTGTCGAGCTCGTAACCTTTGGCCCGAATGCAGCGAAGCGTCTGGCCGTCGACGTCGATGGTCGTCAGGACCTTTTCGTGGCCGTAGCCGCGCCGAGGATCGAAATTAGTGACCTCGATCAACTTTTCGATCGTCTTTTCGCCATCACCGACGATGTGCGCAGGAATGCGCTCGGCGACGGCAATAAGACGATTGTTGACGACCAGCGCGCGAAAGTCCGAACCCTGAAGTTGCTGCTCGACAATGACCCAGCGCGAGTATTCCTTCGCCTTGTCGAACGCAATTTCGGCGTGCTCGAGGTCTTCGATGCCAACCGTCGCCCCTTTACCGTGATTTCCGTCGAGCGGTTTTATCACTGCCGGATAACCGACTGACGCCAGCGACTTCTCAAGTTCTTCCTTCTCGCGAATCCGGAAACCCTTGGGCACGGGCACACCCATGTCACCAAGCAGTTTTTTTGTCGCGTGCTTGTTTCCGGCTATGTCGACGGCGATCATATTCGTGTTCGCCGTGGTCGTCGCTTGAATTCTCTTCTGATGAACGCCGTAGCCGAGTTGAACGAGGGATTGGTCATTCAGACGAATGAACGGGATATCGCGCGCCTGCGCTTCATCGACCAGCGAGCCGGTTGACGGTCCGAAGCGCACCTCTTCGCGGATCTCGCGCATCCGCTGTACGTCGTCGGCGATCTCTTTTTGGATCTGGTCAACCGACTTCCCTTCCGCGAGATCAAGGAAGAGGCGTACGGCCGCCCGCGCGGCGTAGCGTCCAACTTCTTCTTCCTGATAACTGAAGACGACGTTATAAATTCCACGTTCGTCCGTTTCCCGTGTTCGGCCGTAGCCCGTGTCCATTCCTGCGATGGTCTGATATTCGAGCGCGAAATGTTCGATGACATGTCCGCCCCACGTACCCTCTTTCACTCGCCGCAGGAATCCGCCTTCTTCCTGATAACTGCAGCCGTGCGAAACGAGCGACGGCAATACTTCGACCATGCGTTCGTAGAAGCCTTCGAGCTTATCGGTCGGCTCATCTTCATAGTCCTCGATATCAAGGCGCATGATGATCAGCTTTTTCCAATAACCGCTCCAATAATTTGGCCCACGGAGTGTGCGGATCTCTAGAATGTTCATTTAGATTTTCGATTTGCGATTTTCGATTTGCGATCTCGCACGGGCCGTCTTCTTGGATGCTGATATTATTGCTGTTATCTCACCAGCTTCTTTATGGAGTTCTCGAACAAGCTGTTCGCCGAGGAGACCGCCTTCAATGATCAACTCCAACCATAGGGCGCTCTCGTCGGCTTCTTCTTGGACGATACCGAGTTTCGCGATGAATTCTGCTTTCGAACGTCCTCGACACGCCGCTCGGTAATTCGCCGAGACGGATGTGCCGGACCGAACGATCTGACTACCGATTGCCCGGCCTGCAGCGGTTTTTGGAAGTGCATCAACAAGCTTCATTATTCGCAACGCGAACTTCTTTGTTCGCTGCAGCATTTCTTTTTCAGTCATGGTGGGAGCCTCACTGTAAATGGATTAGATTTTCAATTTTAGATTTTCGACTTGCGATTGTACTGCTGTTAACAGTCTGCCGCTAGTCTAGTATCCGGCTACGAACATCCACACGATCGCAAATCGCAATTCGCAAATCGAAAATCTCTTAAGCAATGTCCGGCAGCAAAAACTCGTTCGGCAATTGAACCGGCTTACGACTGAGAAAATCAAAGATCAGGCCGTCGCGAAGGACGTGGAGCTGGACACCGCAGACGCTGAACTCCTGGTTGTCGCCGACCTCGGCGATCTCGTTGTAAGTGATCTCCGATCCGTCAACGATCGTCACGCTTCCTTGTCCATAGACTTCAAGGATCCCCTTGCTGTTAAGGATGATCGCCGTGTTCTCATCGATACCGATCCCAAGGTTATATGGGTTGAACGAAACTGCGGTGATCAGGCGGCTGATACGGCCGCGTTCCGTGAAGTGTTGATCGATGATGATATTTTTGAGAAATCCGAGCCCGGGCGAAAGTCGGACACTGTTCTTGTGCGGATGCGGCGTCGATTCACCGCGTACGATCATCGCGGTGCTCATTCCCGCGGCCCCCGCACTGGTACCAGCCAGAACGATTTTCGTATCGCGAACAAGGTGTCGCAGCTTGTCCGCGAACTTCGTCCCGCCGAGGATGGAGACCAGTCGCATCTGATCGCCGCCCGAAATAAAAACGCCCCTCACGCCGTCAAGAAGCTCTTCCACGTTTGCGTTGATCACATCTTGCCGCGACGTCGCCCGCAGCACACGCGGATTGGCGACACCGAGATTCCTGAAAGCCTGCGTATATACGTCAGCCGCGAATTCGGGAAAATCCGACGCGACCGGAACAATGAGCACTTCGGACTTGTCACCGCCCGCCAGCTCGAGAAATTTCCGTAGAATACGCCGTTCGTTGTACTTGTCTTCGGCCCCGCCGATTACAAGAAGGTGCCCGCCAATGATCTCTCGGTTGAGTCGGTCAGTCATATTTTGTCAGAATCAGATTCTTACTCCACCCCCCTGTCGTAGGAAGGGTGGCCGCCGCTTAGGCGGACGGGGTGGTGCTCATATCGGTTCCCATCAGTACCACCACCTGCAATAGCGGGTGTGTTCTTCGTCTTTAGAAATCTAGAGTTTAAGTTATTGTAAACGGCTGGATTGGTCAAGAATGAGAAGTTCGCTTAAATAGACCGAAAACAAAAGAAAAGGCGGAAGGTACCGGATTTTGATGAGAGCGATTTAGCCGTCCCCGTCGAAGTCAGCCGGTTGTTAGGCGGTCGAGATAGTCGCGTTCCGTCGCCGCCTGATTCTATCGAAGACTTGTCGGGTTTGCTTCATTAAAGGGCCGGTTGCGATCCGTAAATTTATATGGTGAATTCAGGCCGTAACTGTACCGATTGAAGGTCAGAGGATTCCGAATCGTCGCGCTCGAGGTTAGCGGATCGACGGATGTGAATCTTCCGTGACCGGTGTTGTAGTATCTCGCTTGGGCAAACTCCAGCCCCGATTCGTTGTCTTTCTGATACCCGGTGTAGTCCTGTCTCACGTTCGGCGGGTCGTATCCGTTGCCGTTTGTTCCGCCGACACGTTGCGGCGATACGACCTCGTCTCCGAACGCGGTGAAGTCCTTTCTCGAGATCACCGTGCCGTTCTGATCGGTGATTATCCT
>JBDTWZ010000119.1:0-9507 GCA_040006435.1 Acidobacteriota bacterium | reverse complement strand
CAGTCGGCAAACGAATTATTCGACCGGAACATCATAGAAGGGCATCTATAAGAGACCAGTTTAAGAAAACGATAATGAACAGATTATTTAGAATTTCCCTGCAGATCGCCGTAGTTTTCGTTCTTTCGACGGCGGCTTTTGCCCAGCAGTCCAAGCGTACGCTGTTTGATGTCACGAATTACGTCATCAATGCCGAGCTGTCGCCGATCGATAATAAGATCAACGCCGTGGCCGACGTCACATTCGTTCCCGGGGAAACCACGCGTAGCGTCGCGTTCGAGCTCAACGGCTCGTTAAAGGTAGACGAGATCACGCGGGTCGGGGCATCGACACCAATGGCCAACCCGACGAAATCGAAGAGCGCAAAGCCGGCGGTGGCCTCATCCTCTTCTGATAGCGTGACATTCGTTCAGGACCAGGCCGGCGGCTCGTCAGATCTCGGCCCGCATGTACGTATCGATCTCGGTACCGATGTGAACAAGGGAACCCCGGTCACACTGCGGTTCAGGTACAGCGGCATTCTAAATCTACCGACCGGCGGCCCGCTGCTCAATAAACGTCTCGCTTATGTCGGCGAAACAAACGGCTATCTGATGTATGCCGCCCGTTGGTTCCCGTTTCACGACTACGCGGCGGACCCCGCGACGGCGGACATCACGATTTCGCTTCCGCCAGGTTATCAGGTCGCGGGTTACAGCAACCAGCCCGTGACAAATACGGGTGGCAAATATCGTTTCGTTCAGTCGAAGCCGGCTCTTATCGGGAACCTTGCGTACGGGAAATACATGCAGAAGAACCTGAATATCGGCGGTTACGATATACAGTTTCTGACGCGCCCCGGCAGCGACCAGCTCGTTATCGGTTATGGCGAGACGTTAGGAAAGGCCCTCGAATTTTACACAAAGAAATTTGGCGAAGCTGATTTTGGTAAAAAGCTGATCGTCGTTCAGATCGACGACGAGAGTTTGGATTTCTATTCGTCGCAGGGGATGCTGTTCATCGCCGACCGACAGTTTGAGCAAGGGCGGGATATAACCAATGACCGTCTGCAGCGCGAAGCCGCGTATCAGTGGTGGGGCTTGACCGTCGGTCTGAAATCGTTCGACGATGCGTGGCTCTCGCAGGGACTTGCCGAGTACAGCGCGTACGCGCTTCGCGAAAGTACCTTGAGCGGAGCGCAGCTCGACAATCTGCGTCGCGAGCTCCTGGAAAAATCTCTAACGTTCGAGCAGACGGCGTCACTGCTTCGTGTCCCGGCAAACCTCGATGACCAATCGACGGCCTATCAGTACATCATGTACGGTAAAGGCGCCCTGGTTTTCAAACTTTTGCGCGACACGCTCGGCGATCAGAAATTCAATCAGTTGATTCGCACATATATTGACCGTTTCCGCGACAAAACCGCTTCGATCGACGAGTTTGAAAAACTTACCTCGGAAGTTGCCGGACAAAATATGCGCTACTTTTTCGCGCGTTGGGTCGAAGGCACGGGCGTTCCCGAATTTAAGGCGGATTATTTGATTATCCGCACACGCGGAGGAAAATTTATTACGCGCGGAACGGTAAAGCAGAACTACGACAATCTTCGCCTGCCGGTCGAGGTCCAGCTTCGATCCGAAGGCGAGAATGGTTTGAAGACCCAGACGCTGACGATGGACGAGGCAAGCGCGGACTTCAATATCGAATCGACGGGCAAGCCCCTCAGCGTGATCATCGATCCGAACTACAAGCTTCTGCGTATCTCGCCGGATCTTCGCGTTTCATCCATCGCTCGCCGCGGTATCGAACGCTTTAAGGAAGGCAGTTATGCCGAAGCACAGGCGCAGTTTGAAGAAGCGTTAAAGCTCGACCGTTCGAATTCGTGGATCTATTATCATCTCGGCCTGCTCTTTCTCGAACAGCGAAATTACGATCTCGCCATCGATAATTTCAAGGCGGCGCTAGGTGGAACGTTGAGCCCGCCGTGGCTTTCGGTCTGGTCGAATATCAAGATGGGCAATGCGTACGACGCGAAAGGCGATCGCACTCGCGCCTCTTCGGCATACAAGCGTGCGGCCGATCTCGGCGACAATTACGACAACGCTCAGGAAGCCGTGAAGCGATATCAGGCGACGCCGTACGATCCGAAGGAAAGCAAGACAACAGCGGTGAAGTAGATTGAGCTTTATGAATTGCCCCGGGCTTCAGCCCGGGGTTTTATTAAGTGTGGCGCCCGGCTTTAGCCGAATGTTAAAAAAAGAGAGTCCTTGGCTTTAGCCTCATACTAACTTTTCGGCTAAAGCAGGAGGCAATTCATAATAGAAGGGCGACCCGATCTCTCGAGTCGCCTTTTTTATTTCCCCAGCTCGTAACCCGCTTAAAAGTTCAACCTCAACGCGAACTGGATCTGCCGATTCGTACCGAGACCGACGGTTCGTTCGACGGTCTGTCGAAGCTGCCCGAACGTCGCACCTGCCAACGACTGCGTGAAAGGCTGGCCCGGTTGGAACGACGAACTCAACGCGTTGCTAAGCGTTGCCGCCGGGTTCAGGAAGTTCGTCGTGTTGAATATATTGAAGACTTCGGTCCGGAACTGCAGGTTCACATTCTCGGTAATGTTGAATTTTTTGTTCAGGATCAGATCAACCTGCCGGAAGATCGGGCCCCGCAGCGCGTTACGCGGCAAGTCTCCAAATTGACCCGGTGCCGGCACCGAGAACGCGGCCGGGTTCAAAATGAACCGGTCGTTGTCGAGATAGAACGGCTGCCCCGTAACATTTGGTCGGCGAACGTTGCGCGAAGCACCGCCGCCCGGCGTGTTGACGACAGCCGTGAATCCCGCGGGCAGCGGAGTTGTCGCGTTTATCGTCGATGGCAGCGGACGCACCTGTCCCGCCGTGCAGCCCTCGGTCGGATTCGTACATTGAATCACGACGTCGGGCCGCACCACCAACACCTCGATCGGCAGACCACTTCTCGCATTGACGATGCCTCCGAGCTCCCATCCGCCGAGAAGATAGTTAGCGACTCCATTATGGAAGTCGAACTTCTTATCCCGTCCGAACGGCAGCTCGTAAATTGCGCTGATGTTGAATGTGTGTCGAACGTCGAAGTTGTTTCGTCCCCGATCGTATTCAAAATCGTCGAGTGCTCCGCCCGTACGAGCTTCATTCGATCCGGCGGTGTTTCCGCGGCTGAAGCTGTAAGTGTACTGTGCGTTCAACGTCAGGCCGTCACTGAACCTTCGCGACAGCGAAGTTTGAAGCGCGTCATAGCGGTCGCTTCCGCCGCTCGTTTTGTAGTCGATCTCGGCGAACGGACGCTGCTGCGTCGTGCCGCTGATGATGTCGAATTGTCGAACGGTATTGACGCCGACCACTCGTCCGGTCGCAGGATCGAGACGATTGATGACACCGACGCCCGTGGGCAGGTTCGCTCCGTTCGTGATGCTGGTCGCACCCGGAAGGATCTTATTCGCGACGCTTCGCAGGAAAAGATTGCTGCCCTGGCTTCCGACGTACGCGACGGTCGAGACGAGATTGTACGGAAGTTCCTGCTGCCATGAAACGCTGTACTGAAGAATGCGCTCCGGAATCGTATAGTCGGAGGAATACGCTCGCGGCTGGTAAGTTCGATTGAGCGGGTTACCGTTGAAATTTGAAACGATCCCCGGGATATTCGCCGGGAACGCCAACAGGGCGCCACTAGTGATCGTGGTCGAGATCCGGTCGCTTTCGATCGGCTGGATTTGGTCCTCGGTTTGGCCCGGCCCGTAATATAATCCAACGCCGCCGCGGAAGACCGTCCGGCCGCCGGCAAAGAATCCCTTACCGCTTTGATTCGGCGACCATGTCAGAGCAACACGGGGCCCGAAGTTATTCTTTGACGATTTGAAAGCCGGCTCGCTCGAATCGCTAATCGTCCCGTTGTCGATATTGAACAGTATCTGCCCGTTACTTCGCTCGCGGAGGGGAGCGTAATACTCGTATCGCAACCCATAGCTGAGGGTCAGGCCCGGCCTTATCTTCCACTCGTCCTGGCCATACCCGATGTAATATTCCTGCTCCGCCAAACGGTCACCGGTCAGTCCGTTATTGAACGGGCTCGGATCGCTCAGGTCGCCGACGTACTGCACGCTCTGGGGCGTATTGGCGAGAAAGCCTGCAAGATTTGAAAACGTGTAGGTCGTGCCGCCGAGGCGGTTGGTGTAAAGCCTGATGATCCGGACCTCTCCGCCGAACTTGATGTTGTGCGAGTCGCGCGTCCAGTTGACGCTGTCCAGGAAAGAGATCGAGTACGGCGTGTACGGCTGACCACGGCCATTCGTCGCGCTGTTCGCGCGAACGAGGCCGCCCGGGATCGAAATTCCGGACGAGGTTCCCTGACCCGCGATTCCTGAGATCGCGACGCTGCCCGAGATGTTCAAAGTCAACGCTGAGAAGTCCAGGCCGTTCACTGTCGGGGCCTGGCCGTTGATGCGTGTTCTGGCCCCGTTGTAACCAAGGCGAAAATCGTTCACCAGCTCTTGATTCACGACGTGCTGCCACCCGAAGACACCATTCTGCGGTTCGGCTTCGATGCTTACGACACGGCCCGACACACCCTCGGGGCTAGTGTCCTTCCCGTTGTCGCGGAAGAAGCGGAGATACAAACTATTCTTCGAATTCAGACTGTAATCGAATCGAGCTGCATACGCGTCCTCATTTACTTTCGCCGAGTCCTGAAGCTGGACGACGTCGAACCCGGCGACTTGCGAACCCGCGAGTGTCACTGCATTCGGCGAGCGAAACGCGGCGATGAACGGCTGTATCGCCGGGTTCACGAGAGTCGACGTGCCAGGGATGAACGCACCAGGCTGAGCAAGGCTGAGACTCGGCGCCGCCTCGACGAAGTTCAATCCTGAACGCACGCGATATCCTTCGTAAGAAGCGAAAAAGAAAAGTTTCTTCTTGATGATGGGTCCGCCGATCGAGCCGCCGAACTGATTCAGACGTAGCGAGCTTTTCGGGATTCCCGATTGAATGTTGTCGAAAAAGTTTCGGGCGTCGAAGGCGTCGTTGCGCACGTACTCGAATAGCGATCCGTGGAATTCATCGGTGCCGGATTTGGTCACAACCGAGACCTGGCCGCCGGTGCCGGTTCCGTATTCGGCGGGAAAGTTGTTCGATTCGACCTTGAACTCCTGTACGTTCTCGAGGCTGGACTGGAGGCGAAATTTCGACGGAACCTCGCCGTTCAGATTGCCGGGCGAGGCGTCGATGATCGCGGTTCCCTCGACACCGTCATAGCGGACGACGTTTTGGTTCACGGCACGACCAGAAAACCGAATGTCGCTAAACGTGCCCGAACCACTGTTGACAGAGCCAGGCGCTTGTAGATAAAGCTGCGAAAGCTGGCGGCCGTTTATCGGCAGATCGCGAACCTCACGTCCGTTGACCGTCGCACCGATGCTCGCCGATGCGGTATTGATACCCGTTTCCGATCCGCCCACGACATCGACCGTAACGGTCTGCGCCTCGACCGAAAGTGAAAGATCCATATTCATCTGCTGACCGACGGCCAGCTGAACATCGGTCACCGTTTTCGGCGCAAACGACGTAGCGTTCGCCACGATCGTGTACGTCGTCGCTCGCAGCGCCGGCACGACAAAGAACCCTTCGTCATTCGCGGTGACGGTGCGCTCTTGCTTTGTACCGTTATTCGTTATTTTGACGGTCGCGCCCGGGACCACTGAGCCGGTCTGGTCGGTTATCTGTCCCGAGATACGTCCCTGATCGGTTTGCGCGTTTGCGGCGAACGACGCAGCGAGTGTAAAAATGATCGCGAGAATTACTTTCGATTTCATGTTATTTCCTCGATGCATAAAGATCTTTGCGTAATAAAAATAGACTTCGGCTAGATTCCTTCCCGCCTTGGTAGAAAACTGCCTTTAAGATTTAGGGATTCCGGTTAGCAAGTTCGAGGATATGTCGGCGCGGATTAACGGAGAGTGAACGGTGGGTTAAATGAGTGTTAAATCGTTTGCGTGAGCTTAGGATTTAAACGCAGAGACCGCGAGATCGCGGAGAGGAAGAATTAGTTC
Organism: Acidobacteriota bacterium; assembly: GCA_040006435.1. Classification (GTDB taxonomy): domain Bacteria; phylum Acidobacteriota; class Blastocatellia; order Pyrinomonadales; family Pyrinomonadaceae; genus OLB17. The sequence goes on along the minus strand of JBDTWZ010000119.1, from coordinate 3,446 downwards.
TCTCTCTCTCTCTCTCTGCGAGCTCCGCGTTCTCCGCGTTAAACTAGCTGCCTCAAAACCTGATCAGATTCTGCGCCGCAGCCTCACCCGTCTCGATCGCGCCTTCCATAAATCCCTGCCAATCGGCGATGTGTTCTCCGGCGAAAAGGACCTTGCCGTGCGGACGTGCAAGGATCGGGCGGATGCCAAACCACTGGCCGGGTTTGTAGAGCGCGTAGGCACCGTCGGTGAACGGGTCGCGCTGCCATGCGTAAGAGGTAATGCCGCGGGCAAGTTTCGGGGCTTCTTTATCGAAGTCGACAAGATCGTTGGTAATGATACGCATTCGCCTTTCGTCCGATTGCGATGCGAGTACATCCGCCTTTTCACCGACGGCGTACGATGTAAGAATTCCCTGACGACCGGGCTGCGACTGTGTGCTGTGAAAGTAATAGTGCGAGGTGACATCCGACACCATTGAAAAGTTCTCATCGCGCCAAAAGCGTTCGTCATACAGGACACTGTTCTTGCAGATACGTGCGTAGGTCAGGCGCTCGGCAGCGTCGCGGTGTGCGGGCGGCAGCGGCGGATCGAATTTTATTTTGAGAAGGCTGTTGATCGGAACGGTGCAGATGACGGCGTCCACCGAATATTCCACCAAGTGGCTGCCGGGTGCTCCCGTGTAGTCCCCAAAAACCGTGACGGTACCGCGCCGCTGCAGAATGGTATCTACGGTTATGCCGAGCCGAATACTTTCTTTGCCGATTCTCGTAGCCAGTTCTTCCGCGAGCCGCGAATTGCCGCCCGTCATTTTATAGTCCATCTCGTTCTTCGGACTCGACTCGGCGTACTCGGCAAGCGCCGCAAAGGCTGAGACGTGACGGATCGATTCACCAAAGTCAGTCGAGTCCATCAGATCGCGGAGACGAAGATCGTCGCCCGTGAATCCGATCTTTTCTAGATATGTCCACCAATCGTATTTATCGAGCTTTGTCCTGGCGAGCGGCGTCAGCTTTTCATAACCGGCGATCAGTTTTTCGAACGCAGCTTTGGCCTTGGCCGAAAATCCCCACTCACCGGGACGCGAGACGCGTCCGTCGCGTAACAGGTAATCTTCGAACTGATGCTTTTGGAGAGGAATCTTGAAATCGTGACAGAGCGCCTTGAGCCGCTCGTGGCTTTCGCCGACCCATTCCGCGCCTAGCTCACAGACGAGATCGGTGCCAGAGAACTTGTGCGAGAAGACTCGCCCGCCGATGCGATCACGCGCTTCGAGAACGATAACTCGCCATCCGGCATTCTTGAGTTTGTATGCCGCCGCAAGACCGGCGAAACCGGCGCCGATGACGACGCATGTTTTCCGACGACGCTGTGTGAAGACCGCGGGTGCGAGAACAATGCCCGTCGCCGTCGCGGCTAGCGTCTTTAGGAAATTGCGGCGCGATGTGTTTTGAGTATCGCGTTCGGGCTGATCCAACGTGTCCATAGCGTCCATCACTTTTCCGCAAGGTCAAAAAATTAAATGGCCGCCCGAAGGCGGGCGTCAAAACTATTTCTTGAAACCTGTGCCCAGATCGGATCCGGCGATCTGGGCTTCGACGGTGTGCGGTGGTCCTTCCCAACCCCGCTGTACCCTGATCATGACGATCGCGGCGCGATTCTCAAACGGGCTCTTGAACGCACCGGCGACAGCGACCTCGAGCGGCGAGACGTACATCTCATCGCCCTCGTATGCCGCGGTGAATATAGTTTTCTTTCCCAACCGAGGCGTACTGAATTCCAGTTCGACGCTCTTTACGCGTTTCATGTCGTCGCTATCATTACCTTTTTTCGCCGTAACCTTGGCCGTGTAGGTCCTCCCGCCGGATACAAAGGTACGGCCGAGCAGAGCGAATCGCGATTGGGGAACGATGCCGTGCTCGCGAAGTTTTTCGGAGAACATTTTCTGATTGCGTCGCCAAAGCTTTCGCATGTCATCCGGTATCGACTCACCTTTATCGTTGACACGGCTTTGGGGCTCGTTTCTAAACTTCCAGAGCTCCTCATCAGTTCGCAGATCCTGGATCACCAGCTCCGCAAAATAACATCCGCATGCTTCATCGACGGGCTCGACATAATAGGCAAATTTGCCGTCGCGCGACCAGCCTATCGGATAGAACCCATCCGTATAGAGGCGCTGGTAGGGCTTCCTGCCGTAATAGGACGGAAACGTTCGGCGAACGAGGGGGTCGAGATTCACCGCTCGTGGCTGATCATAGCTTGCTGCGGCGTTGGTCGACTGAGCGATCGCGAGGGTCGGTGTGAATATCGCGATCAAAAACAGGGTTGCGAATTGTTTTAGCATTTTTGAACTATTCAGGCCACCAACGTATACCGACGAATGTCCGGTGCCGTCGTCAAGAGTTCGTCGGCTTTCGATTGAAAGGTGCGAATGTGCTCAGATTGAAGATGCGTGTCGAGCGCCGCGTCAGTCGTCCATTCTTCGATGAATGTAAAGTCCGTCGGGTCAGCATTATTTTGCGACAGCTCGTAGAGGATGCAGCCATCCTCGGCACGGGTCGGCTGGATCAGCTCCAATAACGCCGCGCGCGTTTCTTCGATCTTATCCGGTCGTGCCGTCAGGTGCGCGACAACTTTCACCGTTGCTGTTGTCATTGATCTTACTAAATGATAGTCGTAACGATCTCGCGAATACTTCTCTGCAGTTCCCGGTCGTCGGTGATGGGTGAGACGATCGCGACCTCAGCGGCATCGATCGGCGAAATTCCCTGCGCGATCATTTGCGCGGCGTAGATCAACAGCCGCGTCGAGACACCTTCTTCCAGCCCGTGTCCGCGCAGGTTGCGTACCTTATGTCCGATCTTCACCAGATCGCGCGCCATTTCTTCATCGATGCCACCTTCTTTTGCGACGATCTCGGTCTCGGCGTCCATGCCCGGATAATCGAATTCCATCGCGACGAAACGTTGACGCGTCGATTGTTTGAGATCTTTGAGGATGGATTGATAACCCGGATTGTAGGACACGACGAGCATGAATTCCGGCGGGGCCTCGATCACCGTTCCGCGCTTTTCGATCGGCAGCCGACGCCTATCGTCCGTCAGCGGATGAATTATCACGACGGTGTCTTTGCGCGCTTCGACAACTTCGTCGAGATAGCAGATCGCACCCGCCCGTACGGCGGTAGTGAGCGGCCCGTCATGCCACACCGTCTCTTCGCCCTCGAGCAGAAAACGTCCGACAAGATCGGTCGATGAAAGGTCTTCGTGACAGGCGACCGTTATCAGCGGGCGCCCCATTTTGTACGCCATGTATTCAACGAAACGCGTTTTTCCGCAACCGGTCGGCCCTTTTAGCATCGCCGGAAGTTTCGCCGCATATGCCGCCTCGAACAATTCGACCTCACGTCCGATCGGGAGATAGAACGGTTCGTCCGCCACCTTGTATTTTTCAACTGCTAATTCCAT